>JBKKAS010000190.1:0-6030 GCA_046714595.1 Pyrinomonadaceae bacterium
ATCTCGGTGCGCGGGATCATCGCCTGCTTGACGGTCGTCTCCGAAAATTCGAATACCTTGTTTATCAGGCGACGCTCTTCTTCGTTGACGTGGCCGCTCGCTTCCGAGATTCGGATCAGTTGTCGTATCTCATCCTCGGTGTATATCGATGCATGTTCGCTGTCCGCGTGAAGGCCAAAGATCCTGACCGTTTTTGCACTCGCCCAATCGAGGGCATGTATGAATGGCTTGAAGGTCGTGTAAAAGATCTTCATCGGCAGCGCCGTCGCCATCGCGACGCGTTCCGCAAGTTGCAGACCGAAGAGCTTCGGAGCCTGTTCACCGAGCACGATGTGAAGAGTGGTTATTATCGCGAACGCGATGCCGTACGAGACGATGTGGCGCAGCGATTCGGGCAGTCCGTTAAGCACTCCGCCAAAAATGGCTTCGACAACCGGTTCGCCAAGCGCACCAAGTCCGAGCGAGGCGAGTGTGATGCCGAGCTGCGACGCCGAAAGATACGCGTTCAAATTGTTCAGGAGCTCGAGCAGGCGTTTCGCGGCCTTGTCGCCTTCGGCCGCAAGCGTCTCAATCCGAGAGCGTCGCACGCCAACGAAAGCGAATTCGGCAGCGACGAAAAAGCCATTCGCCAGGACAAGCAAAATAACGAGGATTATTTTGAGGGCCGCGGACAGGAGTGTCGGCGACTCAAAAACTGCGCCGGTCTCGGCAGCCAGAAAAAGAAAGGCCAAACTAGCAGGGTCGTCCATCTCGTGAACCGAACTAAACTATCGAATCTCGAAAGATTCTCTTATCGATCTCCTTAAAATTTTGTCCGCACACCGAGGCGGTCTTAATTGCCCGATTATACCATTATCGGATATTGTGCAAAGCGTTTGACGGACCTATAGACGGGCTTCGGAGTTGGCGTCGATCAACTCCTGTATCAACATCCGGCACGAGCCGCAGCCCGAACCGGCGCGGCAGATCTTGCTCACCTCATCGATGTCCGTTACACCGTTCTCGGAGATCGTCGTCACCACCGTTTCTTCCGAAACACCAAAGCATGTGCATATCAGTGCTTGCTCGCCTTGATATTCTTCGACCCGATGCGCCCGGTACGCAGCCATCGCCTTGCGGAGCGCTTCGAACACGATCTCGGCGCAATGCGCACGATCGGCAGGAAGATCACCGAGCTCGGCGGAAACGATGTGCATCAGCTCGGATCCATTCAGGCCATGTAGATCGGCAAGCTCGATTCCGCGTAGCCACGCACTCAACACATCAGCGGCGGCTATCATGAATCCGCAGCCGTTGGTTCGGAACCTCGCTTCTTCGATCGCGCTCGAGTCCTCGCCGATCCGGAGGGACAGTGACGCAAATGATCCGCAGACAAAACTCGCGCTCGTACCCTCAGCATTAGCCGCGGCGGCTGTCCCCGTGTTCGACGGAGCTTTGAACCGGTCATTCACTTTCGGTGGATAGAACGTCACGCAACGATTCTGCCACAGCCGGGTTTCCCTTTGCATTTGTCTTTCTTTCTCTGTCTTCTTCTTCTTCTTATTCGGTCGTTTTCCTCTGCTACCCGGAAAAAGCGTGAACCACGGCAGAAGAGGAAGATGAATCAGAAGGAAGGCATGACCGCGTCTGTTTTATTGTGTAAAATTTGCTGTAGATGCCCCGATACCTACTTTTCATCCTGTGCCTTGCTTTTGTCGGATGCCGTCCCGCGGCGGCTCCCGTTTCGGTCGGTAACAAACCCGTGTCGGTCAACGGCGTCCCGGCGAAAGACGCCCAATCGCAGCCGTTGAAACCGGTCGGCGAAATGAGCTGGACCGGGTTCGAAGGAAACGTGCAAAAGTTGAAAGACTTGAAGGGCAAGGTCGTACTGCTGGATTTCTGGGCGACATATTGCAAGCCGTGTATCGAGGAGATCCCACAGTTGATGGAGCTTCAAGCAAAGTACGGGGCCGAAAACCTGCAAGTGATCGGCCTTCACGTCGGCGGCGAAGAAGACCGGCCGAAGGTGCCGGAATTCGTCGAGCGGCTCAAGATCACGTACCCACTTGCGTACCCGGAAGACGCTCTGAGCTCGTACATATTCGGTCAGCAGACCGCGATCCCGCAAACGGCGGTCTTCAATCGAAGCGGTAAAATGGTCAAGAAGATCGCGGGGTTCGATGCATCGATCAAAGCCGAGCTTGATAAAGCCGTTGCCGACGCAATCGCAAGCAATGAATAGTTCCGAGAAAAATGTTCCGACACTCGAACAGGTTTCCGCCGGTGGCGTCGTCTATCGAAACAATGACTCTGCCGTCGAATTTGCGATCGTAAAGATCGTACCTGAAATGCGCTGGCAGCTGCCGAAGGGGCTGATCGATCCCGGCGAAACAACCGAGCAAGCCGCAATTCGCGAGGTCCGCGAGGAATCCGGGATCCAGGCCGAGATGGTCGCGCCTATCGAAAAGATCGAGTATTGGTTCTTTGCCAGTCGTTACGGCGAGCGGACCCGCTATCATAAGTTTGTACACTTCTACTTGATGCGTTACGCATCCGGTGACGTAGCCGATCACGACGACGAGGTCGCCGAGGCTCGTTGGGTCACCATTGACGAGGCCCTGCGCATGCTTGAGTTCAAAGGCGAGCGCGAAGTCGTCAGTAAAGCCGAGGTAATGATCCGCGATTCGTCGGATCTTTTATGACCGGGCCGCTTCTGACGCCCTGGTACTTGTGCTAACTTCGACTGCAACTACACGAATAAATGCGAGACATTCCCGTCGGTAACGGTTCCCTGCTTGTAAACTTCGACGACAAATATCAGATCCGCGATATTTATTTTCCGCATGTCGGCCAGGAGAACCACACCGAGGGTTTTCCGTTTCGCTTCGGAGTTTGGTGCGACGGGAAATTCTCGTGGATATTCTCCGACGACTGGTCACGTAAGCTGACATATCTTCCCGAAACGTTGGTAACCAACGTCGAGCTCGAAAACCCGAAGCTCGAGATTCTTATCCATTGCAGCGATACGGTCGCCAGTCATGACAATATTTTTCTTCGACGCGTACGGGTCACAAACCGAAACGACACGGCGAAGAGCGTACGAGTCTTTCTGCATCACGATTTCCGAATCTACGAGAGCAAGGTTGGCGACACCGCGTACTACGATCCCGAAACCTCCGCGCTCATCCATTACAAAAAGCACCGTTACTTCATGATCAATACCGAGCCGCATTTCGATTCGTTCGCGACCGGACGCAAGGCGTTTCGTGATCAGGAAGGAACCTGGCGTGATGCCGAAGACGGCGAGCTTAGCGGCGGCGTCATAACCGAGGGATCGGTCGACTCGACCCTCGGCGTTCATTTGCCCCTCGACGCAAACGGTACAAGCGAATTCTACTATTGGATCGCAGCCGGGAATTCGTACGCCGACGTCAGCGAACTGAACAAGCATGTCCTGGATCGCCGGCCCGAGCGCTTTCTCGAATACACAAAGAACTACTGGCAGTCATGGGTAAATAAGAATGAACCCGATTTCGACGACCTGCCCGCGGAAGTCGTGGAACTTTACAAACGATCTCTTCTTATCGCCCGGACCCAGATCGACAACGACGGTGCAATAATTGCCGCGAACGATTCGGATGTTGCGGAACGAGCGACGGACCATTACAGCTATCTCTGGACACGCGACGGAGCGTTCGTTGCGGACGCCCTCGATCTCGCCGGGTATTCCGATCTTGCCCGCCGCTTCTATGAATTCTGCGGCAGGATAGTTCACCCAAACGGGTATTTCCTTCAGAAGTACAACGCGGACGGAACGGTCGCGTCGGGTTGGCATCCGGCCTGGAACCGGAAGACCGGGACGCCGATGGTGCCGATCCAGGAGGACGAGACGGCTCTTGTTCTGTGGGCGTTGTGGCGACATTACGACATGTACCGGGATACCGAATTTGCCCATCGACTTTACCGGGAAATGGTGGTCCCGTGCGCTGAGTTCTTGGCGGAGTTTCGTCATCCTGAGCTACGCCTTGCTCAACCGAGCTGGAACCTTTGGGAAGATCGGCGCGGTATTCATACCTTTACGTGTGCCTCGGTCGTCGGCGGCCTTCGGGCGGCCGCGAAGTTTGCGTCGCTTTTTGCGCAAACCGACAAGGCCGCAAAATATGAATCGGCCGCCGACGAGATCGTTGAAGGTATGCGAGAGCATCTTTACGACAAGCAGCTCGGCCGGTTTGTTCGATCGCTGCATTTTCATGACGACGACACGTATGAGCCGGACGCGACGGTCGACGCCTCCCTGTTTGGGGTCTTCTATTTCGGCGCATTTTCACCGCGTGACGAGATGGTGATGAATACGATGGCCGCCGTCGAAAAACACCTGACGGTTCCCGGCGGGCTGGCGCGATTCGAAAACGATGGTTATATGAGAACGTCGACAGATGTCACCGGTAACGCGTGGGTCATCTGCACGCTTTGGCTGGCGGAATATTACATAGCATCGGCAAACGGAATAGATGATCTGGAAAAGGCGTTAGCGATCTTGAAACAGACCGCGAGACAGGCCCGCCCATCCGGAGTCCTGCCGGAGCAGATCGACCCCGTTACGGGCGAGCACGTTTCGGTTTCGCCTTTGACGTGGTCGCATTCGACATATGTTGCGGTAGTCCACAATTATCTGTTACGGCTAAAAGAACTCGGAGGCGCATGATCTTAGCGCCGACACAGACTGTACGGTAAACTTTCCTTAGATGAGAAGAGCAAAAATACTGGCCACGCTCGGCCCCGCGTCCGACACGCAGGAGATGATCGAATCGATGATCACCGCCGGTGTTAATGCTGTGCGGATCAACATGTCGCATGGGACCGAAGAAGAACATTCGCTGGCGATCGAACGAGCGCGTGCGGCGGCCGCGAATCTCAAAAAACCGTTGGCGATTCTCGTAGATCTTTCGGGTCCTAAGATCCGTACGCGAACGCTGAAGGAAGGAAAGCCGGTAGAGTTAAAGAAAGGCTCGGAGTTTACGATCACAACGCGCGACATCGAAGGCGACGAGCACCAGGTTGCGACGAATTTCGAGCATCTTCCGGAGGCGGTCGAGCCGGGAACGAAGATCTTGCTCGACGACGGAGCGATCGAGCTTGTAGTGGAATCCGAGACTGACACCGACATCAAATGCCGCGTCGTCGTGGGAGGATTGCTGAACGAACGCAAGGGCATCAATCTGCCAAACACAACGCTGCCGATCCCTTCAATGACGGAGAAGGACGAAAAAGATCTCGTCTGGGCGATGTCGAAGAATGTCGACTACGTCGCTCTTTCATTCGTACGTCGGGCTGAAGATTGTCTCCAGGCAAAGCAAAGGATAAAGGAACTGAGTACGCGAAAAAACGGGCACGCCCTTTTGGTCGCCAAGATCGAGAAAGCCGAGGCGATCGAGAATCTCGACGAAATAGTCGCCGCGACCGACGGTGTTATGGTGGCGCGCGGTGATCTGGGAGTTGAGACATCGGTCGAACACGTGCCGGTATACCAGAAGCGGATCATCGAAAAGGCTGTAGCCAACGACAAGTTTGTTATCACAGCGACCCAGATGTTGCAGTCTATGATCGACACCCCGCATCCGACGCGGGCCGAAGCGTCCGACGTAGCGAACGCGGTCTGGGACGGAAGCGATGCCGTGATGCTGTCGGCCGAGACCGCGTCCGGACACTATCCGCTTGAAACCGTAGAAACGATGGCGCGGATTATTGACGCGGCCGAGACGGTCAAGCCGGAGCAGCTTCGCAAGCCGATAAAATTCTCGCAGCAGCCTTCAGGCCGTACGAGCCAGGCGCTTTGCAAGGCCGCTGCCTACGCCGCGAAAGAAGTAATGACGGAAAAGATTGCGGTGTTTACGGAATCGGGATTGATGGCGCGTCGGCTTTCCAGTATCCGGTCCGGGCTCCAGACTTTCGCCCTAACGACATGAAGCGATGCGTGTAACCAACTTGCACTTATCTGGGGCGTCCAGCCTTTCTATCACAAGGCCGTGCGAATTGGCGGAGCGACCGCCG
>JBKKAS010000191.1:0-11377 GCA_046714595.1 Pyrinomonadaceae bacterium
GTATTGTTCGGCTCGCTCTCCGATCCCTGGTCGGTTCCGACCGCCTCCGGGCTTGACCCTGCTCCGGCACTTCTCGCTGTTCCCAAGTCGTAGCCCGGAACAATATCAAGGTCGTTCATCTCGGTCCTTGCCCCCGGAATGCCTTTCTCACTGCCATCCTGCGAGACGACCCGGTCATTGCCTTGCGCAGTCGTGTGCATTCGCTGCAGTGGCATAGCCAGGAGCGCAAAGATCAGTGCAAAGCTGAAAATGGAATATATCCAATGTTTAGGGAGCGATATACGGTCGATAGGGTTCGTCATTTCTTCCTCCAAATAGTCCTTCCCGTCAAAGATACGCAGCTGCATTCGCCGGCGGAGAGTTCCGTTCGAACGAGCTAGCGCGTCCCTCGTGGCGCAATTTAATAAAAATTAATAAAAGTCGATTCTTCTGACTGGTGGGGAAATCATAAACCGTTCTCGTCTAAAAAGCGAGAACAATTATCAAGGGTTTCAAAACGCAAGCTTTTGGAAAAGGGCGTCGCGCTAAATGAGAATGACCGAGCCGCCTGGCCCTATCTCGCGGGAGGTTACGTTCAAATCGGCGAAAAGGGCAAGGCCGCAAAAGCGTTCAATAGATCTAACTCCGAGCAAGCACCCCGCAGCCGAAATATGAAAGGTCGGTTAAGGTCACTTACAAGCCTCGAGCAACTTACACCGAACAAGCGAGACGAAACATGAGCTCCGGAACGGTCCGGATCGCTGTCGAGTTTCGGGCCGACGGCACGATCGGTTTCACTTTTCCTCTTAAGTCGCCGATTGATCGCGAGCTGGTTCAACAGAGTGTCGACGCAGTAAAAGGAATAAGGTTCGAGCCGGCAATGAAAGACGGCAAGCCTTTGACCGTCATCAACTTTGTCGAGTATGGATTTATGGTCAGATAGTCCTGACTTAAATAGCGAAGAAAGGCGGCTGTGGGGCCGCCTTTCTTTGATTGCTAGTTCTTCGCCACCTGAGGCTCTGCTGGGATCACAGTTCCCTGCGATGACCATGCCTGCCAACGTCCGTCCCGTTTGACCCAGACGTCTGTATAGCGGATCTTTCGGTCAAAGCCGCCTTTGTCGTCCTTGCCCTTCGTGCGAAAGACTCCCGTGACGATCGCCGTGTTGTGGTCGATGCGGATGTTCATTCCGGTCGTCTCCACGGTTTCCATTGTCACTTTGTCATTCATCGCATCGGCGATGTCCTCTGCTTTGGTCATCAGCTTTGCGGACGTGCTGCTGATGCTGGTGAAGTCAGACGTGAAATTCTTTTCGAACCAGCCCTTATCGCGGTTCAGAACCGCGTCGTTCCAGTCCTGCTCGAGATACCAGAGCACCGCATAATCGTCGAGATCGTTGCCGACGTTACTGACGACCTGCCACTTGCCGCCGCGTTTCTCGAGAACGTGTACGCTACGCGAGTAGAATGTCTCGGGTTTTCCACCCGTGCCGTCCGCTGTCCAGACCGTGTTGCGATGTGTGATGGTCGCCGAAGTGGGCGTACACGAAATCCGATAGTGGTCGGATGTGACCTTGTCTGCTCCGGCGGGATTGGTCTTGTTGCGTTCGAATGTTGCCATCGTCCCGTCGATCGCTGCTGCCTTTCCAACCATACCCGGAAATCCGGCGTACTCGTCGGCGTAGATAGTCATCAACGCTGCTTTGTCGCCGGCCTGTCCGGCCTTGCTCCACGCAGCATCGAACGCCGCGAGCGCTTTCTTGTCGGCTTCGGAGCATTCCGCGGCTACCGAGATGACCGTCGCTAAGATCAAAACTAAGATCGAGATCGTTTTCATAATTATTTCTCCTGATAATGAAAAAGCGGATGGAGCCTGGCTTCATCCGCCTAAGGAAAGCTATTTGTTCGTGTTCGCAGCGTTCGCCGCAGGCGGACTCTTCGCCGCAGGCGGACTCTTCGCCGCACTGTTGGCAGCCGACGTATTCGATGCCGGTGCAGCGGCCGCGGCGGTAATCGGCGTGGCGTGTCCGCTTACTTGTCGCCAGCCGTCTTTCGTTTTGCTCCAAACTTGGGTCACGCGGATCGTGCCTTCGATCTTCTTGCCTTTATTCATTCCGGTCGCCGTCGCTCGGGCAATAGTGACCGCGCCAGTGCCTTCCGGATTCGAGCGAACGCTCACCTCGTCATATGCGAAGGAGTCGAACTTAGTCTCGCCGGATTTTATGGAGGCGAGCCGATCGGTCTTGTTTTGTACCGAGCCGTCAGTGTTGACGAGCATGTAGTTGTCAGCGTACATCTTCTCAAGCGTCGCCACGTCGTTCTTAGCCAGCGCGGCCGCGGTATCGTTTACGAGCTTTTTAACGTCGGTTTCAATTGCCGCGGAGTTTGCGGCCGGTGCCGTTGCCGAATTGTTAGCGGCATTCGCCGGCTTATTCGCCGAGTTCGTGTTTGCTGCCGGGTCACACGCGATCAGTAAAGATGCCGTGATCAGCATCGCCAAAATAGAAAATATCTTTCGCATACATTTTTTCCTCTCAAAGTGGAATTGGATGCCTGGGGGCGAGCAAAACACTCCGCTGCCGCATCCGTTTGGCAGCTGGCGAGCTCATGGGTTGAGGAAGTTATCTTTATAGGAAGACGAGGTGAGTTATACGCCTATCTCCGCGGTGAGTCAACAGCACTTGAACACTTGAACAATGGATGTCAGGGAGGTGCCGCCTTTCGTGCAAGATTCTCGTCCCCTTTCCGTTCCAGGCTAAACAATGTGTTCTCCAAAACCATTCAGAAAGAGGCTTACGCTATGAAGAAAACGCTTATCGTGTCCGTAGTTTTAATGTCCGCCGCCGTCGCGGCTATCGCATATTCCAGTGCAAAGCTCGATTTGCAGATACCGGCGGTCGTGGAAGAAATAACCGGTGGGATCAAGCCGCAGAGGACGATGCCGGCGTTTCGGTCGGCGCAGGAACTAAAAGACTTTTTTAGAAAGCTTGCCGAGAAACGCAAACGCGAATCGGAGCGTCGAGCCGAAAAACAAAAATCGTCGGCATCGTCTAACGCGGCCGCGAGTCCGGGCGCGCCGCTCGCTGAGGCAGGCAGCCTCGACGGCGTGAGCGCGGGAAAAGAAGACGATTCGGTCACAAATACACAACACGCGGACGTCGACGAAGGAGGGATCGTCAAAGTTCACCGCGACCACCTTGTGATACTCAGGCGCGGGCGCCTGTTCACCGTAAAGATCGCCGATAACTCGTTAAAGCCCGTAGCCTCGATCGATGCCTTCGCACCCGGTATCGATCCTAGCAATGATTGGTATGACGAAATGCTCGTTTCCGACGATACGGTTGCAGTGATCGGTTACAGCTACGGACGCGGGGGCACGGAGATCAACTTGTTCGACATCAACGCTGCGGGATCTCTCGATTACCGATCCACGTATCATCTCCGCTCCAATGACTATTATTCGTCGCGCAATTACGCGAGCCGCTTGATCGGAAACAAGCTCATCTTCTATACGCCGCAGTATATGGGTTATGACGGTGATCCGACGGAACGTTTTCCCGCTGTTCGCCGGTGGCACAAGGGTGCTAAGGAAACGGAATTTCGGACCGTCGTCGAACCGACCCGCGTTTACCGCGCCGAGAAACCAGCCGAATCCGGCAACGGGCTGGCACTGCATACCGTCACCGTCTGCGACCTGGCTAATCGAGAATTCGATTGTTCGGCGAGTGCGGTGCTGGGTGCTCCGGGAAGGGTCTTCTATGTTTCACCGAATTCCGTTTACGTTTGGACAACCGACTGGAACTATACGGACGGACGGGCGAAGGCCAGTTCGATGCTCTACAAAATGCCTTTGGATGCATCGGCGCCAAGCGCCCTCGGCGTCGCCGGTAGTCCGGTCGACCAATTCTCGTTCCTCGAAAGCAACAGCCAGCATTTGAACGTTCTTGTCCGGTCGGATGGTTACGGGGAGCAGATGTGGGGATCGGAATTCGCAGCCGGCGAAGTGGCCCTGTTTAGAGTACCGCTGGACAGTTTTTCGGACGGCAGCCAGCCGGCGCCACATTATCGCTACCGTGCACTGCCGAAACCGGAGGGTTACACATTTCAAAATCGGTTCGTCGGCGACTATCTTTTATACGGCACGGGCAGCGGCTGGGGCAGGCCCGAACAAAAAAATGCGGCCAATCTTTTCGCCGCCAATTGGTCGAACGGCGACGTAAGCGAGTTGCAGTTACGCCATGGTGTCGATCGGATCGAGCAGATGGGAAAAGACGCGGTGGTCGTCGGCACGAACGGAAGCGATCTTTATTTCTCGCCGATTCGTTTACGCGAGAATCCGGATGTGAAGGAAAGTTTTGTGAGAAAGAACGCGTCGCAGGGCGAGCTTCGCAGCCACGGATTTTTCTATAAGGCGGATGGGAAAGATTCCGGGCTGCTTGGCCTGCCGATCGCCCGCGAAGGACGAGCCGGCTATCGTCATCTGGTCGAGGGTTCGGCTGCCGTTATGTTCTTGAGAAATGAGCAGCTGGCTTTTTCCGAAGTGGGCGAACTTGAAGCCGGAGACATTTCGACGAATGACGGTTGCCGCGCATCTTGTGTCGATTGGTACGGCAATGCCAGGCCGCTGTTTCTTCGGAATCGTGTCTTCGCTTTACTCGGCTACGAGATCGTAGAGGGAGCGGTGACCGCCGATCGGATACGCGAAACGCGCCGAATAAATTATTCACCGCGAATCAGTCGACGCAGCACCGACGAGTGATCCGAAATAACGAAGGCGGCCGAACGGTCGCCTTCATGGTTTCAGGAGTTTGACGCAGCTCGATCGCTAAAAAAATATTTGCGTTTCAGAAAGAGGAGCAATGCCACAAACGCGTTGACCATGACCGCTAGTGCAAGCACTGCAAGCATTCCGACCGGAGTAAACATCAGATCGTAAGCCTCGGGCTGAACCGGAAGACCGCGGGCCGTCCGGCTGGCGATAAAGGATTGCTTTGCTGTATCAAGGTTGGAGAGGGCGAGGACGGTGACTACAGTATTCTGCAGAACTGACCAAAGCAGCGCGGCTAAAGCAACAAAAAAGCCGATCCTAGCTCGTTTGAAAAGAAAAAAGACAGCGGTCGTCTCGATGAGGATTGCCCCGATCACTAAAACGAAAAACAGTAAGGTCAACCCATTCCCGGCAAACACTGCGCGGTCCACCGAGTCCGCCCATGGAAACAGGCTTATGACGTCTCGACTCAACGTCCAAAGAAAAAAGATTATAAGAAGGATAATTCCCCACGGCTTTTTCATGTCGAAATGCGAACTCTATCTGATCTTCTTCAAACTTCCCTGCCCGCTTATCTGACGGCGGCCGGCAACTTGCTCGGCTTTCGTAAATGCACGTAGAAAATTCTCACCGAGTACCTTCCGAATCTCTTGCTCGGTGTAACCGCGCTTTAGCATCTCGTATGTTACCAGCACGAGGTCCTCAGCTCCATTCATCCCAGCAGGTAAAAACGGTACCCCGTCGTAATCGGATCCGATACCGACGATGTCGATGCCCGCAACCCTCTTCATGTGATCGATGTGGTCGACGATGCGCCGGTAGTCGGCAACATAGATCGGATTCGCCGCGAGCAGTTTTCGCTCGGCCTCGTTGTAGCCCTGCGGATCGTTTTCGTATCGCTTTCGAAGTGCGTCGAGCTCGGGGCGCAGACGCGCGGATCGTGCATTCTCTTCCTTATTCGTGCGTTCATCGAGAAACGAAGGATAGAAGTTGATCATGATGACACCGCCGTTCTGGGCGACGCGCTTGAGTACATCGTCCGGGACATTCCTTGTATGATCGTGAACGCCGCGGGCCGATGAATGCGATGCGATGATGGGCGCCGTCGATGCGTCGAGCGCGTCGTTCATGACCTTGACCGATACGTGCGAGATGTCGATAAGCATTCCGAGCCGGTTCATCTCGCGAACGACCTCTTTCCCGAATTCCGACAAGCCGTTATTCTTAACTTCGCCGCGATGAGCGTCCGCCCAGTCGTGGGAAACGTTGTGAGTCAGCGTCATGTAGCGGACGCCGAGCCGGTAAAAGTTGCGCAATGCATACAGTGAATTTTCGATCGCGTAGCCGCCCTCGATTCCCATAAGGGCGCAGATCTTGTTCGCCTTCTTCGCCCGTCGGATATCGGCAGCGGTTGTGCACATCGTTAGCTGGCCAGGATGTTTCTCCGCTTCGCGATACGTCGCATCGATCATATCCATGGCTCGCCGCATCGAATCGTGCGTTTGCATTCGGTTGCCGCCGACATAGATCGAAAAGAACTCGCCGGTGATGCCGCTTGCTTTCAATCTTCCGAGATCGGTGTGAAATGGATCCCCGTCCTTGTGATATTTGCCGACCGAATTTGTCGCAAGGTCGAAGTCGTCGTCAACCAGCGGACCTGGGATGTCGTTATGACCGTCGATGATGATCGCCTTCTTATGCAGCTTGAGCGCCTTTGCCCAAAGCGTGGCGTCAGCATCGGCCGGCATCGTCTGGCCTGGAAGCGAAGCGCAAAAGCTGATCACTAAGAAAAAGATATTTACTGTTTTCATAACGTTATCGAGCCGGGTGAGTTTGGATTTTAGTTCAGCTGTTTTTACGGTAATCCGGAACCCTTTGCAAAAATAAAGGAACAGTTTTCGAAGCTGAACATTCAGTAAGTCGGGGTTAGTGAATAGTGGAAGTGATGGAATAGTTCGTCGTGTGCTTTCTATACAAACTTCACTCATCACTATTCACGATTCACCATTCACTATTCACTATTCACTCTTCCCTCATCACTTTTCATTTACCGCCGTCTGTGGCCCGCGGGGTTTCGCACTTTTCACGTGCTTGTCGAACCACTGGATCATTTCGTAGAGCGTGTGCTCGACCGATTCCCTCGCCGAATATCCATGCGCCTCAAGCGGCAGCATCACGAGGCGCGCCGTTCCGCCATTACCGCTGATCGCGGCATACAGCCGCTCGGACTGGATCGGAAATGTTCCCTGATTATTGTCCGCCTCGCCATGGATCAAGAGAATGGGCTCATTGATTTTGTGCGCATAAAAGAACGGCGAGATGTCCGTGTAGAGCTTTGTCGCTTCCCAGAACGAGCGGCGCTCGCCCTGGAATCCGAATGGCGTCAACGTGCGATTGTACGCGCCGCTGCGTGCAACGCCCGCGCGAAACATATCGGAGTGCGCGAGCAAGTTCGCGGTCATAAATGCGCCGTAACTGTGGCCACCGACGCCGACACGATCCGGATCGACGACTCCCATCTCGACACCCTTGTCGATAGCGGCCTTCGCTGAATCGACGATCTGTTTGATGAACGTATCGTTGACCGTTTCGGGATCGCCGACCACGGGCATCGTCGCATCGTCAAGAACTGCATAGCCCTGCAACAGGAAAAACAGGTGCGAAATACCGCCGAACTGCGTGAACCGATTCGTTGAACCTGAAACCTGCCCGGCGGTCGACGCATCGGTGAATTCGAGCGGGTACGCCCAAACCACCGTCGGTAGGCGCGTTCCTTCTTTGTATCCGGGCGGCGTGTATAGAGTGAACGAAAGATCGACTCCGTCAGCCCGTTTGTATTTCACAAGTTGTTTCTTGATCCCGCGAAGCTGTGGCGTAGGATCGGTGAAGTCCGTGATCCGGCGGTCCGCCACGGCGGTGCACTGGGTTCCCGGCAGACACACCTGATTGTGGTAAACGTTCGGGGGTTCGGTGATCGACTCCTTCCTGGTCAGGAACGTCGTACCGAGATCGTCGATCATCCCGACAAAGGCTTCGTACTCACCGGCCCCGGAGCGGAAGATCTCTTCGGTCTTAAGCGTCTTTAAATTCATTCGCCGGAAGAAAGGTCGGTCGCCTTCGGGCGAAGCACCGGCACCGGTCAGAAAAATGTCGTCACCGTTCTGTCTGACCACGTTGCTGCCGTTCGGCAGTGTCTTCGTGACGGGAGTGCCGATGTCGTTATAACGATCGTTTACGTTCAGGTCGGAGACGAGCTTTACCGCAGCCGGATTACGATAGTCGGTCATAAATATTCGACGGCGCTGTTTGTCGCGGTCGTAATCAAAAAACCACATCATCCCGTCTTTCTCACCGAATATGCGTCCCTGATACCGCTGCTCGGTCTTTAGCAGTTCGTTCGGTTCTGAAGAGAACGGAGCGGCGAGCATCATCAGCTTGTCGCGCGGAGTGACCTTCTTACGCGGATCGCCGCCATCAAGAGCTTCAGTCCACATCAAAGTCGCGGGCTCGGTCGGGATCCATCCCGAACCTCGTGGCCCGGTCGGCACACCTTGCACGGGAATATTATCCTGCAGCGGAAGGTTGGCGATCGTCCGCACATTCTTTCCGTCCATATCCCAAACTTCCAACGTCTTCGGAAAGCGGTTGTACGGAAACTGGTACGAGAATGGGCGCAGGATCCGCGAAACGCGAATGTACTTTCCATCCGGCGAAAAATCCACGGTGTCAAAAATCGCCGGCGCCCCGATCGTCCGCACCTTTCCGCTTGTATCTATTACAGCGATCTGGGAGGTCGCATAGTACTCGAAGAGATTTTCGTCGTTGGGACTTTTCAGGAGGTCCTGAAAGGTTTGAATCGCTCCGGTCCGGCCTGACGTTTCCTGAATGTTAGGTTCGCTTGGAGTGATATTTTGATACTTAGGAGAAGTGTTTCGTTTCGCCGGGACAGCCGTGGCGAGGATGGTTCGCGAATCTACCCACGAAAACCCGCCAAACGCCGTATTGACGAAAACATTCTTCACTCGCGTCGCTTTCGCAGTCGCAGTTTCCACTAACCAGAGCTCGACGCCCGCCGGAGTCACGTTACCCGCGGCAATGTACTTCCCATCCGGGGACCATTGCGCCTGGATTATCTGAGCGCCTGCCGGCATAGCGACCGTCGCTTCCTTTCCGTCGGCAATGCTCTTCAGTTTCATACTGACGAAATACGGTTGGCGATGCTGGCTGTTCGTATTCGGATTTATTCTCAAACCCGCGAGACGCAGCATCGGTTGCGCAAGCTCTGAGATCGGCGGATAACGAAGCGGTTCAAGCAGCGCCATCCGGTCACGGACCGGCGACACCGACACGGACGGCGTGGCGGCAGAGCTCAGTACGTCCATTATTTCTTTCGGCGGTTTCTTGTAGCTGCCTTGAGCTAAACAAACAATGGGAAGGAGGAGAAACACCAACGTACGAACTACTTGCGTCTTCATAATTTTGCTCAACCTGGTTTTGTATTCGTGCTTATTGCTTACTGCTTATTGCTTCTTCAGCCGCTCGATCACCTTTCCCGCAATCTTTGGTATCGGCTCGCGATCGTTTGCGTGATTCTCGGTAAATATTACGAGTATGAACTTGAGGCCGTCAGCGGTTTCAACATACGCGGCATCATGTCGTGATTTGCTTGTCCAGCCGGCCTTGGACCAGAGCTTAGCAGCGGTCATTTTTCCGTCGATGAGCGCTTTTCCGATAAAGCCGCTTGCCTGGTTGTCGGGGTCCTTCGATTCCTTGAACGGATCCCGTTTCATTAATTCCATCATCCGGCCGCTCCGCTCCCGCGTTACCGATCTACCGAGGACGATATCCGCAAGTAGCCGCGCGGTGGCATTCGTCGTCAGCATGTTTCGGTTCTGGCCTTTATACTTTCGCGATTGCTGCTCGATGCCATACGCATCCTCGCAAAACGTTTTCTGATTTACATTGATTCCCGTGTAACCCATCGTCGAGAAGTATCGATTTACGCGGTTCCGTTTGTATTGCCATTTGTCGAACGCGGGCTGCGGCAGCTCGGCTCCGCTAGCCGTATCGGTCAGGACATCGAGGATATATTGCGTCGCCTCGTTCGCAGAATCGACGATCATGTCCTTGAGCCCGCGCGTCAGCTCCGGCGTCAAGCTCACCTTTCCGTCCTGAAGCTGCTGGTGAAGCGCTGCCATGTAGAACATTTTGACGACACTCGCCGGATAGATCGGATTTTCGCCCGACACATTTGCCCAGCGAGGGTTTTTCGGATCGCGCATGTCGATGAGCGTCGCCGCAATATCTTCGGTCTTGAATCCCGGCGCCGGATATGAATTCAGGACATCACTTACCGACGTGTTAAGAATGGTCTGCAACTCGGGCGAGCCTTCCAACACAAGCGGCTGGTAGCCCGCGGTCGGGAAGATCTCCGGTGTCTTGTTGATCTTCTGAGCCAGCGCCGGCAGGCACAGCACGGCAATACACAAAACTACTCTTGAAACCTGATGCACTAAATTTTCCACGGGGTATCTTTACTGAACGAGATTTTTTAGAGTATAAACTAAAAGCCGTTCCCGAAAAAGACATTCCTTGTAAGCCAAAACATGACGGAAGAAAAACTCGTTCGCGGCCTCGGCCGCTGGGACCTCACCGCAATCGTGATCAATGGGATCATCGGGGCTGGAATATTCGGCTTGCCGGCGAAAGTCTTTGCGCAGATCGGTTCATACAGCCTTTTCGCCTTTGTCGCCTGTGCCGTTATCGTAGGATTGATCGTCCTTTGTTACGCCGAGGTATCAAGCAGATTTTCGGCCACTGGCGGCTCGTATCTCTACGCCAGAGAAGCTTTCGGCCCGGTCGTGGGTTTTGAGGTCGGTTGGCTCTTTTGGATCGTCCGGATCGCGACGTTCGCGGCGAACTGCAATCTGCTGATCATGTATCTTGGCTTTTTCGTTCCCGGCGCAAACGAAGGCATGATGCGGATCATGTTTGCGAGTCTGGTGGTTTTGATACTGACGATAGTTAATGTGATCGGCGTTCGCGAGTCGGCGATGCTGATAAATGTATTTACGGTCGGCAAACTTGTGCCGCTGTTCGTATTCGTCCTTGTCGGGATGTTTTTCGTCGAGCCAACTAATTTCACGTTTGATCTTGTGCCGCAGTATTCGGCGTTTTCGAGTTCAGTGCTTCTTCTGATCTACGCGTTCGTGGGCTTTGAAGGCGCGGTCGTGATCTCGGGGGAGACCAAAGATCCGGAAAGGACGATCCCGTTCGGTTTGCTCGTCGGCCTTTTGATTGCCACGGTATTTTACATTGCTATCCAGATCGTCTCGATCGGCACACTGCCCGGGCTCGCCACGTCCGAAAGGCCGATTGCCGACGCCGCGATGGGGTTTCTCGGTCCGTTCGGAGCGGCGTTCATAACCGTTGGCGTAATTGTGTCCGTCTTCGGCAATATCAATACCGGCCTTCTAACCGGTACGCGGACGCTGTTTGCGATGTCTGAACAGCGTGAGCTTCCCCCGCTGTTTGAGAGGACGCACCCAAAATTTAAAACGCCCTACGTCGCGATCATAGTTACCGCCGCCGTAATGCTGATCCTCACGATTCAATCGTCGTTCCTCACCGC
>JBKKAS010000192.1:0-22720 GCA_046714595.1 Pyrinomonadaceae bacterium
CGTTAACAAGACTTGCCTGTGAGCTGGTCGCCGGAATTTTCTTGCCACGAATATACTCGACACGCGTTATCGTACCGGAGATCGGGGCCCGGTTTATGTGAACGTCAAGCGGCGACAAAAAAACGCTCACCAGCTTGCCGTCACTATTACTGTCGATCCTCGTGACTTTACCATCGGCAGCCGACACGATAATGTCTTCATCCTCGGGAACCGTCCGATGTGGATCCCTAAAAAAATACGCCATGAAGAACGCGACCGCGACAAATGCCAGGGCCGCGATCCACATTTCGAAGAATCCAAAAAATAAAGCAATGATTGCCGGAACGATGATAAAGGGAAATCCCTCTTTAACCATATAAAATGCCGCACGGCTTGTGCTGGGGTATACAGGAAATCAGCATCGGGCGCACCGGATTCAGCCTATCTTACTTGAAATCGTCCGATATGAAAAACGCAAAAAAAAGCCCGATGCCGGTAAACATCGGGCGAAAGGAGGATTGTATGAAGAAATTTTAGCTTCTTATCGGATTGTCCTTGGCGTAACTATAAGCACACCACGCGGCGATCAAATGAACTACCCAGCCAAGTAACCCGGCCGAGCCGATCCAGGAAACGCCTGTCAAAACCAACCAGATGATACCGATCAAGATCCTGCCGTTGTAGATTTGACCAACGCCGGGTATCAAAAGACTCAGTATTCCTGCGATTAACGGTTCACGCATTGCTTAAAAATTACCTCCGCCAGTTAATAACGCCGCTAAGTTGTGATTTGTTGCAAAAAACTTTTCCGCTACCATTGCCCGTGTTAGTGGCCGGCAAATACTTCGTGGACGATTAGATGTATCCCGAAAAACAAGGCTACACCGGCTAAAACCGAAAGCGAGACCAGCGGACGCTTGCCGCCGTGGTGATTTACTTCGGGTATAAGGTCGCTGGCCGCGACATAGAGCGTGACGCCGCTCGCGAGCGGAAGGGCGTATTGGATCGAGGATTCGAAGCGAGCTCCGACGAACGCAAAGACCAGAACACCCAGCAGGGTCGCGGCACCGATCACAGACGTTGCGATTATCACTTCGCGAAATCCTTTTCCCGCCGCGAGGAGCATCGACGCGATCGTGAAGCCTTCCGGAAACTTGTGGAGGAATACGGCAATAAAGACCAGTAATCCGATACGCGTGTCGATCTGTGATGCGGCCGCGATCGAAACACCGTCGAAGAATGTATGAATAAGCAGCCCGCCGACACCGGTGTATGCCGACGAAGTCGAGAGAATGCCCTCGCTATGGACCTCTTCGCCGAGATGAAAATGTGGGGCGATCGTGTGCTCAAAGAACTGCGTCAGCAGATAACCACTAAGCAGCAATAACATCGGAAAATGCAGGTTATCGCCGGAAGATTGCTCCGATCTCTGCCAGATTAGAATAGTTTTCGGAATGATCTCAAAGAACGTGACCGCGAGCATAAACCCGGCGCCAAGGGCGAGTATGTATTTCAAACTCTTCTTGAAGCTTGCGTAGTGTTTACCGGGGAATAGGATCAATCCACCCAAGACATTCGCAAGGGCCGCGAGCACGCCGAAGAGCAAAAGTTGTGGCCAGGCAGATTCCATAGGGCAAATGAATTCTAAAACTTTACCCTATACATCGGAAACTTAAAAATCGCATCACTTTTGACCCGAAATGGCAACTTCAAATTTAAACACGTGATTAAATGAATTCGAAACTTTATTCTTGACAAGGATTCTCGATTGGACGTAATATGCTTATCAGTCTTCGGCATGGCGACGAACGGGAATGCGACATCGGCCGAAAATGTAAAGGAAGTGTTTAAGGATTTAAGCACTTTCGACTACACATTCACTCAGGACACTCAAGCGGAAATAATCCATGATTTTCAGACAGAACGCGGCGGACGGTTGAGAATTCTCACTTACTGATCCCAACCAATTCTGATGAAAAGTGAACAAGCGGCCTTCACTGCCGTGAAAGTGAAGTTGTGTCTTCGGTTCTTTGAACATGCCCGAAAACCAGGCGGAAAGCCTCCACATACCGGTTCTGTTGAACGAAGCCGTCGAAATGCTGAATGCGAGAAATGGCGGGGTTTTTGTCGATGCAACGGCCGGAATGGGCGGGCACGCTGAGGCGATACTTGCTGCTTCTGAAAACTCCAGATTGTTAGCGATCGACCAGGATGAAGAAGCTATCGAGCTCGCCGGGAAGAAGATGAAGCGGTTTGGCGATCGTGCGACGCTCTTTCACTCCAACTTCTCGGGGATCAAAACGGTCATTCAAACCGCTGGACTTGAAGAGGTCGACGGCGTACTAGCTGACCTCGGAGTCTCGTCTCTGCAGCTGGATAGCGAGACCCGCGGGTTTAGTTTTCGATTCGATGCCCCGCTAGATATGCGAATGGATGGGAGTTCGGAAGACCCGACAGCCGCCGAACTACTCGCGACCCTGCCCGAGGTCGAGATCGCAAACATTATATATGGATACGGCGAGGAGAGATTTTCGCGGCGGATCGCGCGACGGATCGTTGAAAAAAGGGAAGCGGGCGAGCCGATAGAAACCACTGGGCAGTTGGTACACCTGGTAGAACGAAGCGTTCGACGAAGTCCCGTGGACCGTATACACCCAGCGACACGCACGTTTCAAGCACTGAGGATCGCCGTCAATCGTGAAACGGAAGTCCTGCGACAGTTTGTAGTCGACGCTATCGATATTTTGAAAACCGACGGACGCCTGGCGATCATCACCTTTCACTCGTTAGAGGACCGGATCGTCAAGCAGGAGTTTCAAAGAATGGCCGGGAAATGTTTTTGCCCGCCAAAGATCCCGCAGTGTATGTGCGGGGCAACGAAACGAGTTGAGATCCTGACACGGAAGCCCATTGCACCGACTGAAGAAGAGATCATGGCTAACCCTCGCTCGCGAAGTGCAAAGCTGAGAGCAGTCCAGAAGATCGCATTAAGCTCAGAATAGTTTTTTGACGGAGTGACCCCAATGCAAAACCCAAACGTTATCCGAACCAGATCGACGGCGAGAGTCGTCGCCGCACCCCGAGAGATCTCCTGGAGCCTGATGCTTCTGGTCGTCGTGTGCGCATGTGTGGTTGCTGCCGGATTCTTCTTCGCGGCACGTCAACACTTTACGTCGATGGAGTACGGACTGAAAAACTCGAAGCTTCGCGAACAGCTTCAGAATCTTGAAGCGGAAAAGCGGAGACTGGTGCTTGCCCGCGAAGTCGCTCTCTCGCCGATCGCGATAGGCAAGGCGGCGCGTGAGCTCGGCCTCCAGGATAGGTCAGACGTCGCGATCGTTCGAGTTGCAGAAAAGGGAACGGTTTCCGAAAAGAACATTCAACCGACGAGCGTCGTTATGATTGCGAAGAAAGTCGAAAACCCCACGACGATTCGCACGGTGCTTAACGCGCCGGTTCAGTCGAAACCGACGGGCGAAACGCGTAGCCGCATCGCTGAAACGCAGAAAGAGAAAAAAGAAAAGGTCGAGGTCGCGGCGTTGTTGAAGCTGAGATAAGAAAACGATGCGTCAACATGCCACGCGGAAAAAAAAGGTAAATCTGAAACAGACGGCGTTCACACGGTTCATGCTGATCGTCGCTGTTTTTGTTTTGTGGATCGGCGGCATAAGCGTGCGGCTGGTTCATCTACAGGTGCAGCAGCATGATTGGCTGAAGGAGAAAGCGCAAAGTCTTCGCCAGGACGAAAAACGGAGCAAGCATCTGCGCGGTACGATCTTCGACCGCGGCGGCCGAGCCCTCGCGATCAGTATCAATGTCAAGACGCTTTACGCCGATGCGACGAAGATCGCTGACGAGAAGATCGCGGCGAAGTCGATCGCGAAGGTGCTTAACGTCAATGAGGCAAAGCTTGCCCGGCAACTGTCCGAAGCAAAAGAAAACGGTCGAAAGTTTTTACCGCTTGCAAAGGAGTTGGATGAAGAAGCGGTACAACGCATAAATCGCCTGCTCGAGAATCCGCGAGTATCAAAGCCCGACACACCAAAATTCGAAGGTCTTCACTGGCGCGAGGACCAAAAGCGCAGCTATCCATACCGGACTCTCGCGGCCCATGTCATAGGTTTTAGCAACTTGGACGGCAATGGCCAAGCCGGCATAGAACAGTCAAAGAACGACGAGCTTTACGGTGCGGTGATCAAAAAACTGCAGGAGCGCGACCGCCTCGGCCGGGTGTACGACGAGACCGTGACCGAAAAAGAACCGCCTAAGAACATTGTTCTTACTATTAGCGTTCCGATCCAGTTTGCGACCGATCAGGCGATTGAAAAACGTGTAAAGGAGAGCGGTGCAAGATCCGGCATGGCTGTCGTTATGGACAATCGCACGGGTGAGATCCTGGCACTATCAAATTATCCGACCTTCGATCCGAACGAGCTGAATCAGATCGCCCCCGACAATTTGCCAAATGGCGTGATTCAAAACATCTACTCGCCGGGTTCCGTTTTTAAGCTTGTTACTTATGGTTCTGCGCTGGATAAGGGATTGATCACACCCGAAGGCGAGATCGACAGCGGCAACGGCACGATCGAGATAGCGAAGCACAAATTCACCGACTCGCACGCGATAGGTCGCGTTACATATACAAAAGCGCTCGCACATTCGAGCAATGTATGTGCGATCAAAACAAGCATGCGAGTTGGCAAGGAAAGTTTTTATAGTTACGTTCAGAAGTTCGGTTTCGGCAAGCCAACCGGCGTTGAACTTCCCGCCGAAACCGGCGGCATTGTTCGCGCGCCCGAACGCTGGAATGGAGACTCGTTGGCGTCTATGGCGATCGGTTATGAAATTGGCGTGTCTGCTTTGCAAATGGCGACTGCTTTTGCGACGATAGCGAATGACGGAGTCCGAGTTCAGCCGCATTTAATCAAAGAAATACGACAGTCGGATGAAAAGACGCTTCCGCTTCCCGTACCCGAAACCACAAAGGTCGTCAGCACGCAGACCGCGCGCGACTTACGCAACATGCTCCGCGAGGTCGTCGAAGCAGGTACAGGCAGGCGTGCGCAGCTTGACGGTTATTCTTCTGCCGGAAAGACCGGAACGGCGTGGAAATTCGATCCGGTTACGAAGCGGATCAACTCGGCGAAATATGTTTCGTCGTTCATCGGGTTTGCACCGGCAAATAATCCGGCAATCACGATCGCGGTCGTTATGGACGAGCCGAAGTTGGGCGGACGCGACGGCGGCGGAGCAGCGGCCCCCGCATTTCGCGAGATCGCCCAAGCCGTATTATCCGAATTGAACGTTCCTCGCGATCTCGACGGCTCCGCATTAGTTGCAGAGACCGACGACATCCCCGAAACTCCGGGAATTGGCGAAACGACAGAAAGGGACCAGCATTCTCAGACTGTCGAGCCTAAACTGAATGGTCGCGAAGGCGAACACCCCAAGGCACTTTTGCCTGAGACAAGCACACGTACAAAAACGGTTGAAAAATCGGCGCCATCGACTCAGAAAAACAAGGCATACGAACCAGGTACGAAACGCGGCATTGATAAAGAGAAACTCGTCGAGCCTCGAAAGGGCCGATTAAAAAACAAATCATCAACTGAGAGGGTGGAATTCAGAACTTGAAACTTGCGACCGTAATTGAATATATGAACGCTGCGGCGCCGAAAATGAATCCCGCCCTGCCGGAACGCGAGACGCAAACATTTGCCATCGACTCGCGCGACGTCACGGCGGGCGATGTCTTTTTTGCGCTATCGCAGCCCGATTACAAGAACAATGGCTTCAACGGCGACTTCGAAGATGCGACCGCTTACGTTCCGTCGGCCTTTGAAAAAGGAGCCGTCGCTTGTGTGGTGCGACGCGATCGCTTTGAAGAGCATCGCAACGCCCTCGAACAGTTCGAGGATAAATTGATATTTGTTGACGATGCGATCAGGGCGTTGCAGGACCTTGCTCATGGAGTTTACCTCGAGTGGAACAAGCCGGTGATCGCTATCACCGGAAGCGCGGGTAAGACAACGGCCAAAGAGTTGACGGCGCATGTTCTGGAATCGAGCGGCCGCAAGGTGCTTCGCAATATTAAGAATTACAACAACGGGCTCGGTCATCCGCTGACGGTTTTGAATCTTGCAGCGGATAACACTTTCGACGCGGCAGTTCTCGAGATGGGAATGTCGACGCCGATGAACGAGATCCAGCGACTGTGCCGGATAACGCCGCCCGATGTTGCCGTCGAATTGAACGTGTTGCCGGTGCACGTCGAACATCTCGGATCGATCGAGAATGTGGCTAAGGCAAAGGCCGAACTTGTCGAGGGAATGAAAGAAGGCGGGACGGCGATACTGAACGCCGACGATCCGCGCGTCCTGGCGATGAAGACCCTCAGCAAAGGAGCGTCCGTCACTTATGGGATCGACTCGAAAGCCGATGTCATGGCGTCCGAAATACGGTTTGAGAATTTCGGACGCTCAGAGTTTGTCCTTACGACACCCGGCGGAAACTCACCGGTTAGCTATCCCCTCAATGGCCGACATAACATTCTAAATGCCCTCGCCGCGGCGGCGGTCGGTCATACATTCGGAATGAGCACCGCTGACATTGCGGCGAGCCTCGCGACTGTCGCGGCACCATCACAACGCGGTGAGATACTGAGATTTGCTAAGGGCTTTACCGTGATCAACGATTCGTACAACTCAAATCCCGACGCTCTGCTTTCGATGGTTCAGACGCTCGTCGACGGCGCCGGCTCGGCGAAACGGCGGATAGTAGTTGCCGGCGAGATGCTCGAGTTGGGCACCGACGCCCACGCAATACATCGCCAGACGGGTGAGACGATCGCGGCGATAGGTGTCGATATGCTGATCGGCGTGCGCGGTCTCGCTGCCGATCTGATTCGCGGCGCCGAAACGCAAGGATTAACGAACGTGCGATTCGCCGAAGATTCCGCCGCCGCCGGCGAAGTGCTCGCCGCTGAGATCGCTGAGGGAGATGTTGTTTTGATCAAGGGTTCGCGCGGTGTACGAACCGAGAAAGTTGTAGAGAGGCTGCTGGAAGAATTTGAATTGGAGTAGAAAGGGCTTTGAGTCCGCGGCACCCACCCGTCAAAGCCGCCTTAAGGCGGGACTCAGAACAAGATGCTTTATTACTTCCTATATCAACTGATATTTAGAGAGTACGGCGCCGGATCGAGCGATTCGTATCTTTTTAAAGGACTGAACGTCTTTCAGTACGTCACCTTTCGAACGGCATGGGCGACGATAACGGCGCTGCTCATCTCACTGTTCTTCGGGAAGCGCGTGATACGAAAGCTCGCCGAGTTGAAGTTCGGGCAAGAGATAAGGGAGGAAGGGCCGGCGTCGCATCAGGAAAAGCGGGGCACGCCGACGATGGGCGGCATTCTCATAATCGGTTCGGTCTTTATTTCGACAATACTCTGGGCTCGGCTTGATAATTTGTTTTTGTGGCTGGCGTTGGGTGCGACAACGCTTTTTGCGGCCGTCGGTTTCGCTGACGATTATGTAAAGATCGTCAAGAAACGAAGCCTCGGACTGACGGGCTGGCAAAAACTTGCGGGCCAACTGCTGGTTGCCGTTGCGGTCTGGGGCGTGCTTTATTCTTTGACAAACTATTCGTGGAACCTCAGCATTCCGTTCCTTAAAGCGACCGCGGATCCAAATCCGGTTACGAGTATCAGCTACGTCGGACCGTTCGTTTATCTCGGTTTTATCGCGTTCATCCTGCTGGGGTCGTCGAACGCCGTGAACTTGACCGATGGACTCGACGGTCTGGCGACAAGCGTTACCTTTGTCGCGATGTCTGCACTGACAGCGCTGACATACGTCGCCAGCGATCGGCGATGGTCCGAGTATCTTGACATTACGTTCAACCCGTCGTCGTCGGAATTGACGGTTTTCTGCGGGGCAATGGTCGGGGCGAGTCTGGGTTTCCTCTGGTATAACTCGCCGCCCGCTGAAGTGTTTATGGGAGACGTCGGAAGCTTAGCGATCGGAGGAGCGCTTGGGACAGTCGCGATACTCACGAAACAGGAGTTTTTGCTGCCGTTCATCGGCGGCGTATTCATCCTCGAAGCCATGTCGGTGATGATGCAGGTTTCGATCTTCAAATTGACGAAGCGCGGCGGCCAACCGGGCCGTCGAGTTTTTAAGATGACACCTCTGCATCATCATTTTGAAATGACCGGATGGAAAGAGCCGAAGATCGTGTTCAGGTTTTTGATCGTGGCGATACTGTTTGCGTTGTTGAGCCTGTCGACGTTGAAATTGAGGTAAGGCTTTGTTCGTGTGTTCGTGGTTTCCGCTTCTATAAGAGATCCGAAACCACTAAATACACGAAACACACGAACAAGAAGGCCTGAAGAACCAAGGTTGTGGAGATAGCCGGTAGAAAAACTTTAGTTTTGGGTGCAGGAAAATCAGGCGTCGAGTCCGCCCGCTTTCTCGCCAAGCGGGGAGCCATCGTCGCCCTCCACGATAAGAAGCCGGTTGAGGATTGGACTGACACGGCAAGATCTTTGAACGAATCTCACAAAGTCGGCCTGATCTCGGGTGAGATCCCGTCGTGGCTGCTGGACCAGATTGACCTCGTAGTGATCTCGCCGGGCGTTCCGACGAACAGTATCCCGGCCCGTTACGTCGACAGGAAAGATGGCGAAGTGATCGGCGAGGTCGAACTTGCATGCCGATTTATGAAGGGCCGGATGATCGGGATCACCGGATCGAACGGAAAGACGACGGCGACGACATTGACCGGCGAGCTTCTGAAGAATGCCGGCATCCGGACGCAGGTCGGCGGAAACATCGGAACGCCATTGCTGAGTTTGGCCGAAAGCTCTACCGATGAGACGTGGACGGTCGCGGAGTTATCGAGTTTTCAGCTCGAAACGATAAAGGATTTCAGAGCGAATGTCGCGATCTGCCTGAATGTTACGCCCAACCATCTCGACCGCTATGACTCGTTCGCGGATTACGCGGCCGCGAAGCACCGGATCTTTTTGAATCAGACGGCGGACGATGTCGCGGTATTAAGCGCGGATGACGCGATAACGTCTACGTGGGAGAAAGGCTTGAAAGCAAACGTCAATTTTTTCAGTGTACGGCGAGAGCTCGACGAGGGGTTGTTTCTCCGCGGCCGTGATCTGGTTTGCCGTGCGAACGGAAAGGAGAAAGTGTTAACGACACGCGACGACATCTTTTTGCGAGGGCTGCATAACGTCGAGAACGTTCTCGCCAGCCTTGCGGCCGGTCTCGCGGCCGGCGCCGATCCGGAATCGATGCGTGTAACGATCGCTGATTTCAAGGGCGTCGAACATAGGATCGAGTTCGTCTCGGAAATCGACGGCGTGGCGTTTTATAACGACTCGAAGGCGACCTCGGTCGATGCGACGTCGAAGGCGCTCGAAGCGCTCAGTGAAGGCGATGGTAAGACGGTCTTGATCCTTGGCGGTCGCGGGAAGAATGCACCGTACGCTCCGCTTATCGATCGGATAGAGAGGTCCGTGAGAACGATCGTTTTGATCGGTGAGGATGCGGATAACATTGAATCGCAGCTTCGCGGGCACGCGGAAATTATCCGGGCGGGTTCGATGGACGAGGCTGTAGTGATGGGCTTTGAAACGGCCCGGCCCGGTGATGCGGTTCTTCTCGCACCGGCATGCGCAAGCTTTGATATGTTCAAGAGTTTCGAGGAGCGGGGAACGGTTTTTAAGGGAGCAGTAGGTAGTTTAGAGTCCCGCCTTCGGACGGTACCGCCGGCTAAAGCCGGGACTCAAAACTAAAATCGGATGATTACCAGAATTCGCATGGATTGGTTTATGTTTGCCATCGCGGCCGGGCTTGCCCTGTTCGGGACGATGATGGTTTACAGCGCCTCCGCAATGATCGCACATCGCGAAACCGGTGGCGCCAGCCAGTTCACATACTTTTACAAACAATTCGCGTTCACGGCGATCGGCCTGACGGCGATGTTCGCCGCAAGCAGGATCGATTACCGGCGTTATCAGAAGTCGTGGTTTGTTTACTCGGCCCTGGGTATGACGGTATTTTGTCTGATCGCCGTATTTGCCTTCCCGGAAATAAACGGTGCAAGCCGCTGGATACGATTCGGCGGATTTTCGTTCCAACCCTCGGAACTGGCAAAGATAACGCTGCCGTTATTTCTGGCATTCTTTCTTACAAAAAATGAAGGCTCGGTCGGCGAGTTGAGATCGACCGTCGTGCCGTGTCTCGGAGCGCTTGTATTGATCACCGGCCTTGTCGTTCTCGAACCCGATCTAGGTACCACGATCGTCTTATGCGCGATCTTCTCGGCGGTCTACTTCGCAGCCGGTGCAAAGATCCTGCACATTGCGTCGGTCGCCGCAGCGATGCTGGTCGCCGGAGCCGCTGCAATACTCTTTGCGCCCTGGCGTGTCGAGCGCCTGATGGCGTTCCTCGATCCGTTCAAATACTCCGATGACGCCGGATACCAGGTCGTGCAATCACTTTACGCGATCGGATCGGGTGGCGTGCTTGGCGAGGGATTCGCGATGGGGCAGCAGAAGCTTTTTTATCTGCCGTATCCGTACTCAGATTTTATTTTTTCGGTCGTCGGTGAGGAGTTTGGGCTGGTCGGGACGCTTGCTGTGGTATTAGCATTCGGACTCTTGCTGTGGCGCGGTGCCCGGGCCGCACTTATGGCACCTGATCGTTTCGGGACGCTCCTTGGCATAGGGCTCATCACGGGAATCATCGTCCAGGCTCTCTTCAATATCAGCGTCGTGATATCGATCCTGCCGGCAAAGGGAATTCCGCTGCCGTTCATTTCTTACGGTGGATCGTCGATGATCATCACGCTGATCGCCGTGGGAATCTTGCTGAATATCTCGCAGAGTTCCAGCGCTCCGACCGAGAAGAGCGACGAGGTAGTGCATCGAAAGAAGGATCGAAAGGCATAAGTTTAGAGTCCTGCGTTCAGGCGGCCGGCTAAAGCCGGGACTCAAAACTGATATATGAAAGTTCTTATTGCGGCCGGCGGAACAGGCGGTCACATTTATCCGGGAATCGCCGTGGCGAAGGAAATAATGCGGCGGGATCCCGGGTCGAAAGTACTATTCGTCGGAACGGCGCGCGGACTCGAAACCAAGATCGTTCCGGCAAACGGTTTTCAGCTCTCGGTGATCGATAGTGCCGGATTGAAAAATGTCGGACTTGTTGGGAAGTTAAAAGGACTCGCCGTCCTGCCAAAGAGCTTTCTCGAAGCCCGACGATTGATAAACGAGTTTAAGCCCCAGGTAGTCGTCGGTGCCGGAGGATATGTTTCGGGACCTGTGTTGATGATGGCGAGTTTGATGAGGGTGCCGACGCTCGTAATGGACTCGAATGCTCTGCCGGGTTTTACCAATCGGCGGCTCGCGATGTTCGTCGACAAAGCCGCACTGACATTTGACGAAGCACTCCCGTTCTTTGGAAAGAAAGGTGTGGTGACCGGCAACCCTGTCCGGAAAGAATTCTTCGAGATCGAAGAACCCGAATCCAACGATAAGGTGCGGCTGCTTATCTTTGGAGGATCGCAGGGAGCTAGAGCGATAAATAATGCGATGGCGGAGGCGTTAGGAAAACTTGACCATAACGGTTTAGAGATCACTCACCAAACCGGGGAGTTCGATGTTGAAAAGATGAGGGAGCTCTACGATCGGGCGGGTTGGAAAGCCGCGGATGTCCGGCCATATATCTCGGACATGGTTTCCGAGTTTGCTAAGAGCGATCTGATAATTTGCCGGGCCGGCGCAACAACGTGTGCCGAGCTTGCCGCGGCCGGGAAGGCGGCGATCATGATCCCGCTGCCGACCGCTGCCGACGACCACCAACGGAAGAACGCCGAGGCAATGCAGAAAGCGGGTGCGGCAAAAATGTTATTGCAGAGAGATTTAAGCGGCGATGTCCTCGCGGCGGCGATCTCGGAGTTGATATCATCCCCGGATAAAATTACGCAGATGGAGCGGGCTGCGAAACGCCTTGCACGGGAAGATGCAGCGGAAGCGACAGTCGATCTGATCGAAGACCTGAAGCCGGGTGAAAGGGAGAAGGGGAGAAGGGGAATGTGAAAAGTAACTGACTAACGATCACCGACCACTGACCACTGTCCACTGTCCACTGACAACTGAGCACTGACCACTGACAACTGCTGATGTTTAGACACGTAAAAAGAATTCATTTCATCGGGATAGGCGGCATCGGGATGAGCGGCATCGCCGAGGTGCTGTGTAATCTCGGCTTCGTCGTGTCGGGTTCGGACCTGAAGAAGTCGAAGAACACCGACCGCCTCGAAGCGATCGGGATGAAGGTCTATGAAGGACACGCGGCGGAGAATATCGGTGACGCCCAGGTGGTGGTTTACTCGTCCGCCGTCAGGCCGGACAATCCCGAAGTGGTATTGGCAAAGCAGAACGGCATCCCGGTCATACCGCGGGCCGAGATGCTTGCCGAGTTGATGACATTAAAGCCTTACGCCGTCGCGATCTCCGGCACACACGGGAAGACGTCGACAACGTCGATGGTCGCTACCGTTCTCGGTCACGCCGGTGTCGATCCGACGACGGTCGTGGGTGGTGTCGTCGACACTCTGGGCTCAAACGCAAAACTCGGCGACTCGGAATGGTTTGTGCCCGAGGCCGATGAGAGTGACCGGAGCTTCTTGATGCTTTATCCGACGATCGCCGTTGTGACGAACATCGACAAGGAGCACATGGAATCGTACAAGGGCATGGACGACGTCGTGCAATGCTTCACCGATTTCGTAAACAAGGTCCCGTTCTTCGGTGCAGCTATCATTTGCCTGGACGACCCGAACGTCCAGTTGATGATCCCGAATATTAAACGTCGTCGCGTGACTTATGGAATGACCGCACAGGCCGACATTTCCGCACATGACATCAGGTACAACGACGCGTTTGATTCGACCTTCACGGTTTTGCGTGGGGCCCAGACCCTTGGCGAGATCTCGATGCCGTTTCCCGGAAAACACAATGTGTATAACGCACTGGCAGCAACGGCCGTAGCGCTGGAACTCGAGGTCCCATTCACTAAGATCGCCGAGGCATTCGCGAGCTTCAGGAACGCGGACCGTCGTTTTCAATTCAAGGGAGACGCAAACGGGATTACCGTCGTCGACGACTATGGACATCACCCGACTGAAATTCTCGCCACTTTATCGGCCGCAAAAAATAGTGCCGGCGAGCGAAGAACGGTAGTTGTCTTTCAGCCGCATCGGTTCACGCGCACACAGGAACTAATGGATGAATTTGCTCTCGCCTTTAACAATGCGGACGTGCTGTATGTGCTAGACATATATGCCGCAAGCGAGACGCCGATCGAGGGGATAACAGCGGAAGTGCTGACCGACAACATCCGAAAATACGGACACAAGAATGCGACATACATAGGCGATGTCGACACAGCAGCGGCAAGGGTAACCAAAGATCTGCGAGCAGGTGATCTGGTAATAACACTCGGAGCCGGCAGTGTTACCCGGCTTTCCGATGAAATTCTCGAGGAGTTGAAAGGTTAAAAGTATGCCAAACCGTAAATCAAACGCGGGACCGAAGAGTGTCAATAAAAGAGCAGCGAGGGTAAGGGTAAAGAGCCCTCTTAGGCGTCGTCCCTCATCGGCGGCACGCAGCTCGTCATCGAAGGGCGCGGGCCGCTTTGGAAATTTTGTGCTGCCGTTCTTTTTGAGCTTCTGCATTCTCGTCTGTCTCGGGGCGCTTGGCTTCCTCGGTTATCAAACCGTAACGGCGTCTGATTTTTTCAACGTCGCCAGGATCGAAGTGCACGGCATCGACCGGGCATCCTCACCTGACATTCGTCGCACTGTCGAGATGCAGACTGAAAAATCCGGCGTGTGGAACGCCGACCTGCCTGGCATAAAAGATAAGTTGGAAAGGATGCAGTTCGTAAAGTCGGCGGCCGTTTCACGGGTCTTACCAAATGGCATCCGGGTGCAGATCTTCGAACGAATTCCACATGCCATCGTGCGTACGGGTAGTGGTGATGTCCTTGTCGAGGCCGATGGCTCGCTCATCGCTCCGGCGCGAGACAAAGAAGCCACACTGCCTTTTGTTATGACCGGTTGGAACGAAGGCAAGTCTGAAGCGGCCGTAAAAGAGAACCTCGAGCGCGTAAAGATCTATCAGAAGATGTTGTCAGAGTGGCAGGAGTTCAACCTTTCTTCACGTGTACGCGTGGTTGATCTCGCAGACGTTCGCGAACCGCGAGCGATGGTCGAAGATTCGGGCACTGTCGTTTCCATCGCGCTCGGCCGAGATAAATTCGGCGAATACTTGCGGCGAGGCATCAACGCTATCGTCGGGAAAGGAGAGATGTTCGAGGCGGTCAATCTGGTCGGACAGAATATGATCCTGGCTCCGCGCAAGGGTGCGAAGCACTGACGGTTTTAGAATATGAATCGCGACATAAAAGCTATCGGTTTGGACATCGGCACAAGCAAAGTTAGATGTGTCGTCGGCGAACCGTCTGAGGACGGCCGGATGAACGTGGTCGGCATTGGTGAGGCTGAGTCGAAGGGATTGCGCCGCGGGATCGTAACCGGTGCCGCGGCGGTCGCGGAGAGTATACGAAAAGCCGTCGGTGAAGCTGAGCGTGTCAGCGGCCTCGACATCATGTCGGCAGTGGTCAATCTCTCGGGTGAGCATTATCGTGGTGAAAACAAGAACGGCGTTGTCGCTGTTGCCGGTGCAGGCCGCGAGATCACCGAGGAGGATGTTGAGCGGGCGATCGAATCTGCGAGTGCGATGCCCCTGCCGTCCGGCTGGGAGATCTTTAGCCGCCTGCCGCAGGAATTTATCATCGACGGGCAAGACGGAATAACAGAACCGGTCGGAATGAGCGGCGCCCGGCTCGAGTGTCTGGTTCACATCGTGACCGGACCAAGTGCAGGACGACAAAATCTCGAGAAAGCTGTTCGCCGCGCTGGTTTAGATGTCGAACGAATGATGCTTGAACCGCTCGCCGCCGCCGAAAGCACTTTGACCGACGATGATAAAGAATACGGGTGTGCGCTCGTCAACATCGGAGCTGAGATCACGACTCTGATGATCTTTGGCCGTGGTGCCGTTCAGCACACGGCGGTTTTTCCGTTTGGCAGCATGCATTTTACAAAGGATATCGCGATGGGATTGCGCGTCTCTATTCAGGAAGCGAACAAGATCAAACACCACTACGGATGCGTTGCGTCTTTCCTGATGAGTGATGGGGAAAGGGAGGAAGTGATCGAGATCGTTCCGGTTGGACGAAGCGAAACGCGCGGACTGTCAAAGGAAATTTTGTGCGACATAATGCAGCCGCGGGCCGTCGAACTTTTGCAGCACATCGCGCATGAGACGACGCGTACGCAAGCGCAAATCTCCAGCGGCGTCATCTTGACGGGCGGCGGTGCCATGGCTCGCGGAATGGTTGATATCGCCGAACAGGTATTCGACGCACCGACGCGGTTGGGATTTTTGGAGCAGGAATACATCGGCGGTCTCGCCGCCGAGATCCAGAGTCCGGAATGGGCGGTGGGATGCGGCCTCGCGCTCTCGTCGATGCGCATGCAGCTTCGGGAAGCGAACTCAAGCGCCAAGTCGCCGACCAGAAAGGTGGCCGAATGGTTCGAAACTTTTCGCGAAAAATTTAAATAAAAGGACGCATGACGGCTGGATTTTCATCACAAATGATTGTATGCTCTTTCGCCAACAGCACAAGATATTGTTATATCGCTCATTTGTCGCTGAAATTCTTCACCGAGAAACAAACACCAGGTTAAACCTTCCAGGCTGGGGAACTCTTTAAAGGTAAGGTCTACAAATGAAAAATAGCGGAATCAAAATGTTCATCGACGAACCGCCCATCACCGGCGCGAGAATTAAGGTCATCGGCGTTGGCGGCGGGGGCGGAAATGCGGTAAACCGGATGATCGAGGCGAACATCAAGGGCGTCGAATTTATCGTCGCAAACACGGACCTGCAGGCGCTGAACGCGTCAAAGGCGCCGTTGAAGATCCAGCTCGGCAGCAAATCTACTCGCGGACTCGGTGCCGGATCTAACCCCGAGGTAGGCCGGGAAGCGGCGCTTGAAGATCATGAAAAACTGCTTGACGTACTCGAAGGTTCCGACATGGTTTTCGTAACCGCAGGTCTTGGCGGCGGAACCGGAACCGGCGCCGCACCGGTAGTTGCGTCGCTGGCGATCGAGCTTGGTGCGTTGACAGTGGCCGTGGTTACAAAGCCGTTCAACGTCGAGGGTAAGAAGCGGATGGCACAGGCCGAAAATGGTTTGGCCGAGCTTCGCGGCTGCGTGGATACGATCATCACAATTCCAAACTCGAAGCTTCGCGAAGTGGAAGAGAGAATTACACTGATGGACGCATTCAGGCGCGCGGACGACATCCTGCTCCAGGCGGTCCAGGGTATTACCGATCTCATCACGACACCCGGTATTATCAATCTCGACTTTGCCGACGTCACAACGGTTATGCGTGGCGGAGGGGTCGCGTTGATGGGAATCGGAACCGCGAGCGGCGAGGACGCCGCGTCGAAAGCGATGCGTGCCGCCTTGGATTACAAACTTTTGGAAGAGAATTCCATCACCGGAGCAAAGGCGGCGTTGATAAACGTGACGGGTGGCGAAAACATGCCGCTCGGCGAGATCGAGGACGCGATCGGAATGATCGAAGGGGAAGCGGACGATAACGCCGACATTATCTGGGGCAACGTCATAAAGCCGGGTATGGATGACGAGATCAAAGTGACGGTCATCGCTACCGGTTTCGACAGCGCGGTCCGCTCCGTGATGCCGCAGCCTCGGGTGATGGAAGCGCAGGTTGCGGCCAGCGGGGGCACGTCGATCCATTTCTCGACGCAGGATTCAAAGCGGGAAGAAGATCTGGACGTTCCCACATTTATTAGACGGCAGGCTGACTAGTCGGATTTTCGATTTCGGATTGCGGATCGCGAACGGCGATCCACTGGGATGCTCGAACGATCAGGTTTTCGCGCAACGGATCCGGTATCGAAAATCGAAGTACAGTTCGCTCTGAGCAATCGGCAATTCAAAATCATATATGGCAAACTTTCCTCGAAAGCAGGGAAACGGTGAAACACGAAAGCAACCTCCGCCGGTCGAAACGCTGGCAGAGGTTTTTTACTATCGAAAGCAGATCGACGCCCGCACGCCAATGATCATCGTCCTTCAGGACGGTGAGAAGATCGAGGGAACGATCGAATGGTACGACCTCGATGCGCTCAAGATAAATCGAAAAGACGCCCCGAATATTCTTTTGCCAAAGCATAGTATAAAATACATGTTCAAGGCGGAAGATCGTGACGAATAACGTCGCCTTCGAGGTGGATATTGGCGAACACAGGATCCCTCATAAGCACGCCGAATACTGAGCTTCCCAGAATTGGCATTACTATCGGTGATGCTGCGGGAATCGGACCGGAAATAATCCTCAAAGCCCTTTCCGATAGTTATATTCAAAAGAAAATCAGGCCTGTTGTGATCGGAGATGCGCAATTTCTGCACCGGACCGCAAAGTCGATCGGGATCGATTTTGAAAGCAGGACTTTTGAGGTCAGCGGTTCGGCCGGCTCGATCGAGGTAGTCGACCTGCAAAATCTTTCGGCCGACGTGCGACCCGGTGTCGAAACGGCGGGAACCGGCAGGGCGTCCGGTCAATATATCGAAAAGGCAGTAGAGCTGTGGCGTGACGGTAAGATAGACGCTATCGCGACAGCTCCGATCAGCAAGAAGGCTCTTGTTGCAGGAGGATATAATTTTCCAGGGCACACCGAGTTTCTTGCAGAGCTAACGGACACCAGCGATTTCGCAATGAGCTTTTTTGCTGAGAAGCTTCGCGTCGTTCTGCTCTCGACGCATCTGCCGCTTACGGCAGCGATCAACAAGGTCACAAGATCGAATCTCGTAAATCTTATTAAGTTTTCAAACGAATGGATGTCGCGGCTTCTCGGTAAAGAGGTTCGGATCGCCGTCTCGGGTCTTAATCCGCATGCGTCTGAAGGCGGGATGTTCGGAACAGAGGAAGCGGACGAGATAATTCCAGCCGTTACGCATTGTCGCGAGACGCTCGGCATCGAAGTTTCGGGACCATTTTCACCGGATACGATCTTCCTGCGGGGTTTTCGCGGAGAATTTGATGTCGTCGTCGCGTGCTATCACGACCAGGCGACGATCGCGGTCAAGTCTCTCTCGTTCGGTTCGTCGGTAAACGTCACGCTCGGGTTACCGCTGATCCGGACGTCTGTCGACCATGGCACCGCCCTGGACATCGCGGGTAAAGGAGTGGCGGATGCATCAAGCATGGTTGCCGCGATAAAACTTGCGGCCGAGCTTGGGACGATTCGCCGGCTGACGGCGAAGAATTGAATGTCAACACCTAGCGAAAGGAAAAAAGGATGCGTCGTGATAGCGGATGACGATCCGGCAATTCCCTGGCTAGTCAGGACGCTCGTCGAGAATGAAGGATTTTCGGTAATGACCGCTATGGACGGCAAAGAGGCTTACCCGATCCTGAAATCTGACACATCATGATGACGGCGGAACTAAGCCCAAAATTACCGTCCAGCAGCTTGGTAGCGGGAGCCGTCGCATTTCTTCCAAAACCCTTCACCAATAGACAGTCGAAGACGGTGCTGTATACATTTGCGCAAAAGGCGGCGGTCGAAACGCCGGACTAGGACATTCTTGACCTGACGTGCGGCAAATGTTAGTTTTCAGAAACTAAGTTCAAATCTTCAGCCAAATTTCTTAAAAAGGAGCTTACTCACCGGTGTCAAAACGCAAGCTATTGTTAGCAGACGATTCGGTCACAATTCAGAAGGTAGTGAACCTGACCTTCGCCGACGAGGGAATTGAGGTTATTGCTGTTGGCGACGGCGATGCTGCGATGGAGAAGATCTCCGAGATATCGCCGGACCTGATTTTGGCCGACGTTCATATGCCTGGTCTTTCGGGCTATCAAATATGCGAAATGGTTCGAGAGAATCCCGCGACGAAGGACATCCCGGTTATATTGTTGGTCGGTTCGTTTGAGCCGTTCGACGAAAACGAGGCAGAGCGTGTCGGGGCCAGCGCTTATCTAACCAAACCTTTTCAGTCCATCAGACAGTTGGTTTCGCAGGTAACGGACCTAATGGAAGCGTCTACGCCGACGGCCGATGATGCCGCCAACTTCGTCCCAACGCCGACCGAGGGGCCAGACACCAGCGACATCGATCACCTTTACCATAAGAGTTTTACCGAGCCGGAAAGCTCCGACGCCGAAGCCGGTCCTCCACGGTTCGTCGATGCCGGCATGGACGATGACATGATCGAGACGAGCCACGCCGGCCCTGATACGGAGGTTGATCATCCGGATGTGGCCACGACGGGCGGCGAAGGTGATGATTCTTATTATTCGCAGCGACGCGTCCAACCAGACGCGGTGCCCGCGGCTCCGTTCGATTCCTCGGCCAGCGATACAAATGCTGCCGCCGCGTCCGCAATGGCGCGAAGCGAATCCAGCGTCGAATCCGAAATTGACCAATTTGCCAGAACCGAGCAAATTCCGGCAATCGATACTCAGACGACGCTGGACCATTTCGCGCTCGACGAGATCGAGCTGCTCGAACTGCCACCCATCGATACCGGCAAAACGCTGGAATTTACGACGAGTCCGGACTTAAAAGGCCAGAGCGGTCGACACCAGGCTGTCAGTCTTTCGCCGGAACTGATGGAAATCATCGTGGAAAAGGTCGTCGCAAAGCTTTCCGAAAAGAACTGAATTGATCGTGGCCGTTTGCACGCCGATGGTCGGTTTTCATTTGAGAAGATGAAACCCGGCCCTTTTTGTTTTATCATCTTACTTTTCTCAACTTATGGAGATCCCAAAGGCTTACGATGCAAAGCAGGCCGAACAACATCATTACGCTCGCTGGGAAACTAGCGGCTTTTTTACGCCGGAGATAAACGCTGATCCGGACGCCGAGCCGTTTTCGATCGTGATCCCGCCGCCGAATGTCACTGGAAGCTTACACATGGGCCATGCTCTCCAGCACACGGTGATGGACGTGCTTACGCGATGGAAGCGGATGTTGGGCCACCGAACCTTGTTCCTCGTCGGTGTGGACCACGCCGGCATCTCGACGCAGTTAATGGTGACGCGCCAGCTTAAAAAGGATGAACACAAAAGCCCGCAGGACATTGGCCGAGAAGCTTTCACAGCGAAGGTCTGGGAATGGAAAGATAAGTATGGCGGCGAGATAACGCGTCAGATACGTCGAGAAGGATTGTCAGTCGACTGGACACGCGAGCGGTTTACGATGGAAGAGAATCTCTCCACGGCCGTGCGAGAGGTGTTTGTTCGACTCTACGAGGAAGGTTGGATCTATCGGGGTACGCGGATCGTCAACTGGTGCCCGCGCGACAAGACGGTTCTCTCGGACCTCGAGGTAAAAGAGGAGAAAGCGAAGGACGGGAAGCTGTACTACCTACGCTACCCTGTGAAAGACGGGGAGACAGGGAGAGGGGGAGACGGGGAGAGTGATCCGCAATCCGCAATCCGCCATCCGCAATTTACGATAACCGTCGCCACGACGCGTCCCGAAACCATGCTTGGCGACACGGCTGTCGCGGTAAATCCAAAAGATGAGCGTTATAAACATCTGATCGGTAAAACGGTCGAGTTGCCGCTGACCGGACGCGAGATCCCGATCATCGCGGACGAGTATGTCGAGTCGGAATTCGGGACAGGCGCGGTAAAGATAACGCCGGCCCACGACGCGAATGACTGGGAGATCGGCGAGCGCCACGGATTGGAAAAGCTCGTCGTCATGAACGAGGACGCGACGATGAACGCCGCGGCGGGAAAAGAATTCGAGGGGCTTGATCGCTTCGACGCTCGAACGAAGGTCATCGAGGAATTTGAAAAGCTCGGATTGCTCGAAAAGATCGAGGACTACGACGTAATCTTGCCGCACTGTGAACGCTGCAAGACGGTGATCGAGCCGCTTTTGTCCGAACAGTGGTTCGTCAAGATGGACGAGATGCGCGACCTCGCCCTGAAGTTGATGCGCGAAGAGGATTTGCCCAAGTTCTTTCCGGAAGTTCCACATAAGAAGGTCTATACGACGTGGCTCGAAAACCTGAAAGACTGGACCATCTCGCGGCAGCTTTGGTGGGGACATCAGATCCCGGCTTGGTACGACGGGGGAGGAAACGTCTACGTCGCACGGACGAGGAAAGAAGCATTCGAGCAGGCCGGCACACAGGATCTGACACAGGATGAAGATGTTCTTGACACGTGGTTCTCGTCCGCGCTTTGGCCGTTCTCGACACTTGGGTGGACTGGTCAGCCCCAAGTCCCAAGTCCCAAGTCCCAGGACTCCCGGAAGCCTGTGACTCTGGGACATGGGACTAGAGACTTGGCCGCGTTCTACCCGACCAGCGTTCTTGTCACCGGACGCGACATTATCTTTCTGTGGGTATCGCGGATGGTTATGACGGGGCTGAAGTTCCTCGGCGAGCGACCGTTCGACGATGTGATCATTCACGGCACTGTTCTCGACAAGAACGGACAGCGGATGTCGAAGACGAAGAACAATGGTATCGATCCGCTCGATGTGTTTGAAAAGTACGGCGTCGATGCGACGCGCATGGCGCTTGCTGGTTCGGCGACCGGGATGGACTTCGCGTGGCGCGACGAGCGGGTCGAATCGTATCGCAACCTTGCGAATAAGATCTGGAACGCGACGAGATTTTGTTTGATGAACTCGGATGGCGCGCGTGTCCAAAGCTCCCCTCATTACGAAGGAGGGGTGTCCGCAGTTTCGGCGGACGGGGTGGTTCTCTCTCTGCCACTCGCCGACAGATGGATCGTGTCACGTCTCAACAAAACCGCGAAGGCGGTAAATCGAGCGCTTGAGATTTACCAGTTTCATGAAGCGGTGCAGCTTCTCTATCACTTTTTCTGGGACGATTTTTGCGATTGGTACATTGAACTTAAAAAGGATGAGATCACAGCCGGAGACGCCGCAGCAAGTTCATTCATTCTCACGGTGCTCGAACAGGCCCTACGGCTGCTGCACCCGTTCATGCCTTTTCTGACCGAAGATTTGTGGCTGAAGCTCCCTGGGATTTCGAATGGCTTGCATAATCCGGCATACGCGTCCGCCGAGCAGACGATCATGCTCACGACATTCCCTACCGGTGACAATGCGCTGATCGACGAACGCGCCGAGACCGAGATGGCGTCGGTGATCGAGTTGATAACGAAGATTCGGAATATTCGTGCCGAGATGAACATCAAGTCAGGCGACCGTCTCGCGATACATATCGCCGCATCCGGTGAAATGCAGGCGATCTTCGCTGCCAACAAGGCACAGATCAAAAAACTTGCGCGGGCTGATAAGATAGTCCTCGCAGATTCACTCGATGTTCCCAAGGCCTCGGCCCGGGCCGTTCTGACCGGCAACGCCGAGATCGCCGTGCCGCTTGAAGGCCTGATCGATTTTGAAAAAGAACGAGCGCGTCTCCAAGGACAGATAGAGAAACTGGAAATTGAATTACAGCGACTGAACGTTCAACTCTCGAATAAAAATTTTGTCGAGAAGGCTCCGCCGGAAAAAGTGCAGGAGCTGAGAGATCGAAGGGCGGAGATTGAACAGCAGAATGAAACG
>JBKKAS010000193.1:0-5723 GCA_046714595.1 Pyrinomonadaceae bacterium
GTGCGATGGAAGAAGCATCCGGACGTAAACTTGATTGGTTTTTCGAGCAGTGGGTCTATATGGCCAGCCATCCCAAGATCTCTGTCACACAGGATTGGAATGAAACGGCGAAAACGCTCCGCCTGACGGTGTCGCAAACGCAGAGAGCGGACAGGATAACGCCGGCCGCATTTCGCTTGCCGATCGACGCGGAGTTTACGCTGGAGTCTGGCAAGAGAACCGAAAAGCTGAACATCACAAAACGCGGCGAGACTTTCTCCATCAAGTTTCCTTCCAGGCCGACAGAGCTGAAACTCGATCCGCTTGAACGGATTCCCATAAAGACCGTGAAGATCGAGCCACCTGATCACGAATAATCGATCCTAATGAGAAGCGAATGAAGTGATATGAGACTTCGAAATTTAATTCCTGCGGGCCTCGTAGTCATTCATTGGGTCCTCTTCGCGGCGGCCCTCATTTGGCGGGGTCACCCCCATAATTTTCACTTGGCGAATGAATCTTTGCTCCTAATTATCCTCTGGGTAGTAGATTTACCTGCACTCGTTGTCCTTTTGGCGTTCGGGATCGAGCTTAAACTCGATCTGGTGATCGCTAACAGTTTCTGGATACTCTCGCTCGCTGTTATCGCGATATCGCTTCAATGGTTGCTGATTGGAATCGTGCTCTCCCGATTTATTACTTTGAAGAATGCACGACCGATGGCGTAGAGGACGCGCTATCCAAATTCTCTCCGCGGAATAGAATAATGGCGGCGCGGCAAGTTGCGGACGCTTCTCAGTGCTTTCCGGATGAGGCATTAAGTAGGACGATTCCCGGTTTTGTAACAGCAAAAAGCCCCACATCTTTCGATGCAGGGCTTTTCTCTTTGAGAAGACGGATGTCTGCTTGATTTGTTGAAGAAGCAGAGCGCGAAGCACACACAAAATCGCGACTTAAAGTCTTATAACTTGCAGTAACTTCTTTGCCACACCTACGAGGTTAGCTGACGGGCTAGGAACGAAAGATTATCCCTGAGCTTTTCAAAGCTCTTCGCCCCTGTTTCGCATTGCACTACGAAACGTTTGGGTCCCCCGCGACGCTTCACAATGAAGCGACTTCGGTGATCAACTTTTCAACGATTATGAGTTTAACACGTGGATAACGGAATCGCCAAGCAGAATCTGGAAATGTAGGGCGATCATCTTGGGGCGGAATATATCTGATAAAGCATGAGGTAAACAATGACTCCCGTGGCCGAAACGTACAGCCAGACGGGATAAACAAATCGAGCGAGGCGGCGGTGAGCGTCGAAGCGGCCTTTCAGTGCGCGATAGAGCGTGGCGACGACGAACGGACCGATAACGGCCGCGAGTATCGTGTGTGAGGTGAGTATCGTGAAATAGACAGGACGAGCCAGCCCTTCACCCGAAAACCTGGTCGGACCGATGCCGAAATAATACGAACGTAGCGCGTGATGCGAGAGATACGAAACGAGAAAAATCGCGGAGATGATGCTGGCCGAAAGCATACAGAAGCGGTGCTCGTGAAGACGTCGCTTCAAGATGAAGTACATCCCGCATACTAAAAACACGCCCGACGACGCGTTTAGAAGAGCGTTCAGATGGGGGAAGATCTTTAGCAGCTCCATCGCGGTTATTTCCAAAAACCAAGCATCACCAACAGAACGATCCAGAGACCGCCCATGAAATGCCAATACCATCCAACGGAGCGAGCGAGGTTTCGCCGGTATAGAAGCTCGGGCCCGAACTCCGTTTCATTCCAGTTGCGTAAGAGAACAGCACCGAGCGCTACTATTCCGCCGAGGACGTGCACTGCGTGTGCGGCGGTCAGGATATAGAAAAATCCCGCGTACGGATTTCCGCTCATATACAACCCGCGATTCACCAGTGCCAGCCAGACGAGGATCTGTGACGAAATGAACGTCGCGCCGAGCGCCGTGGTGGCGATCAGCATCTTGCGGCTGAGCTGAAACTTGTTAACGAAGAGAGCGTTCTTCGCGATCTGGTAAGTAACGCTGCTGATGAGTATCAGTGCGGTGCTGATCCAGACCTGGACCGGGAGATCGAATGGTCGCCACTCTGCCGCGCCGTTCGTCGAAATGACTACATATGCGCCCAGCAAGCCGCCGAATGTCATCAGGACAACGAGCAGCAGAAAATATGTCACGAATTTTGCTTTGTCGGGCGGCGGCGGTTCCGTGTCTGAATAACTTTCCGGCTTAGAACCATCGCCACCGTTATTCTCGCCTCCGTTGTTCCCACCTCCGGACTTCCCGATACGACCGCCGAAGAATCGTGAACGCGGACGACGCTTCAAAACCTTGTCGCGGTCGTCGATAGGATCTACGGTTCCGATTTTCATTTCTTAGTTTAGTGATCCAGAACAAGGAGAGCGAAAATCAAAGGCAGATACAAAACCGAGACCATCAAAAGGCGTCTGGCTTTCTCGTCAGTCTTCGCCCGGGCCATACTCACGCTTTCAAACAAGAACCACAATCCCAGCAGGGTCGCACCGACCAGGTACACGAGACCGGCAAAACCGAGAAAGAATGGAGCCAGACTTGCGGGGACGAGCATGATGGCGAACAAAACTATCTGCCGCGCGGTTATACGGCCTGACGGTTCGACGACAGGTAACATCAGAATGCGCGCCTTTGCATATTGTTCCCGGTACATCCACGCGATCGCGAGAAAATGTGGAAACTGCCAAAGGAACTGCATCACGAACAACGCCCACGCACCGAGTGTGATCTCGTTCGCCGAGGCCGTCCAACCCATGAGCGGCGGCAAAGCGCCAGGTATCGCGCCGATCGCGGTCGATGCGGACGTGCGCGTCTTCAGTGGCGTATACAGCAGAACGTAGCCAACGATGACGACGATCCCCAGTCCCGCGGTGAGCGGATTCACCAGAAAGTAGAGGTAAACTTCCGCGACCGCGCATTGAACGACACCGAAAACAAGTGCTTCCATCGGCGCAAGGCGCATCGACGGCAGCGGCCGGTTCTTCGTCCGGTCCATCAACGCATCAGTCGATCGCTCCAGGAACTGATTAAGCGTCGCGACGCCGAACGCAAGGATCGCGATCCCGATCATCGCATTCGCGAACAACGCGAAGTCAAAGGGACCTTTCGTTCCGAGATAGAAGCCGGCAGCCGACGTTAAGACAAGCATGAACGCGATGCGCGGCTTTGTTAACTCGACAAACGCCGCAACTCTCATCCGCCAGCCGAGTATCTTGCTATTTTCGATTCGTGCCGCCACTGTATCCATTATTAAGTCCCGGGATTAATTTGATTGAGTATGAGAATAACTCTCGAAGTGCCGATTTTCAAAGCCCTAGGACGTTCCACGGTCTTCTTTTCGCTTGAAGCCAATCTAATTTTTGGAACAATGACAAACAAATTACGCTGCGATATGATTTTTCTTAATTCCGGATGTCTGCCGCAGAAGAAACAATAGCTGGCCGCGAGGCTGCCAAACCGAAATCAAAGCCGATCGGAGACCGAGTTCTCGACCGGATGAGCTCCGTTCGCCTCGGGGTTCTTTTTCTGTGTGCACTCGTCGTGCTTTCGATGATCGGGATGTTGATAATTCAACAGAATGTCGACGGGTTCGACGCCTATTACGCGTCGCTCACGCCGGCGGAAAGGCTCGTGTATGGGTGGCTAGGCTTTTTTAACATTTATTACAGCTGGTATTTCAAGTTACTGCTTCTTGCACTTTCGCTGAACATCATCCTCGCGTCGATCGATCACTTTCCTACTGCGTGGACATACATCTCACGACCGAAACTGACCGCTACGCGCTCATGGCTCGAGCAGCAGCCGCAAAGCGAACTGATCGAAACGAATGACCGAGACAAGGATGCGATAGCCGACAGGATAAGCGGTGTTCTCGAGAAGAACGGCCTGAAGGCTCGGATCACAAGCTTCGAACATACGTCTTATGCGACCGATGTGGACGGTAACAAAGACTTCGCAAACCTGACTACTTCAAGGGGCCTCATGGTCTTTGGCGAAACCGGACGCATCAACCGCCTCGGAGCGTACAACGTCCACGTCTGCCTGCTCACACTTTTTCTCGGACATTTTGTCGCGCTGCAGACCGGATTCGACGCAGACGTACGCATGGTGCCGGGAACTGCGACAGACCAGATCGAAATGATCGAGTTCGACCTCGATAAGAAGGAACGCTTCAATGTTCAAATTCCCTTCTCGATGACCTGCACGGACATCCAGCAAAAATTGATCGACCCGCGCGGATCCATCGACGTGACGAATACACTCGACTGGCGGACGCAGATAAAGGTCGATGACCCCGAGTATGGTTCAACGCTCGCTGACATCAGCATGAACAAGCCGTTCAGCTATCGCGGCTACCGATTTTTTCAGGCTCAGACAATACCCGTTGGTAACGCCCGCGAGATCGAACTCCATCTGACGGCGCAAAACGGCGGCGAGAAGTCGGTCTTGAAGATCCCGCGGATGGGATCTGCGACGATCGCGGACGGCACGAAGATCGAATACGAAGAGTTCTTGCCGGATTTCGTATTTGACGCCCAAGGTAAGCCGGACACTCGCTCGGGCGATTACAACAATCCTGTTGCGATCCTTGGCGTGACACCTCCGAATGGAGAACGAATTCGCGTCTTCGCATTCGGTGGAAATATGCCTGAGAATGCACCCGTGAGCGCGCCGAAAGCCGGATACAAATGGAAACTGGCGGGATTCGAAAAAACGCCTTTCGCACATGTTCTTTCGATAAAGTACGATCCCTTTAACGGCGCATTTATCGCATGGTACTTTGGTGGATTCGGTCTTATCGGCGCACTCGGCTTTGTCTTTTTCTTTTCACACAAACGCATCTGGGCATTGATCGATGAATGTGACGGCCGATCCGAGATCGTATTCGGCGGGAACACGAATCGCAACCATATCGGTTTCGAGGAAAAGTTCAATAAGATAGTTCATGAGGTTGCAGCTTCTGAGAGGTCTGAGAGTTCTGAGTCCCGCCTTTAGGCGGCAGTTCGCATGCCCCCGGCGACTGACGTCCCTGAAGAGCCGCCTAAAGGCGGGACTCAAAAACTGAAGAGGTTTTATGGCAAAAGAGATTTACGATTCCGAGATCGGACGCGGTTGGACGAGTTATCTACCGGCCGGCATCGCCATCGCGGGTGCGTTTGCAATGCTTGGCCTGCGACTGCAACTCGGCGAGCAGTTTATTACAGACGGCGCGCTAATGATGCTTGCCCTCGCCTGCTACATCTTTGCCGCGCTCTTTCACCTGACAAATCTTTATGCGCCGTCCGATATGGCGCGAAAGATCGGTCTGTGGACCGCTGTCCTCGGCGTCTTTTTCAACCTCTCGAGCTGGCTCGTCAGATGGGACGCCGCCTACGAGCACGAGATCGCGATTATGCGCGAAAGCGGCAATATGGCGACGCCGTGGATCTTCCGGTATGTACCGTTTGCCAATCTTTACGATCTTAGCCTTGCGTTCGCGTTCGGAGCCGGGATCGCGACGCTGCTATTGGCCCGCCGGAAAAATTTCCAGGTGCTAAGCGCCTTCACGCTGCCACTGGCGGCGCTGATCCTGACGCTCGCCCGCTTTATCGGAAACGAATTCATAGATCTTCCTCCGGTGCTCGATTCGTACTGGCGGCCAATCCACGTCGGAGTAGCGTCGTTGAGTTACGGGGTCGCGCTGGTCTGCTTCGCGATCGCC
>JBKKAS010000194.1:0-1797 GCA_046714595.1 Pyrinomonadaceae bacterium
GATCAGATCCGATAAGAGCGACTTTGCTTTGCGATCCGTCGAAACAAATCGCGATTGTCACGCCATTAGAAGCGTGTCGTAGTAGTTGTAAAAACAGCAAAGTTCTTCGTAAGCATCTTATCGAAAAATTGTAAATGGTAGTCTCTAGCAGACTCGAACTGCTGACCCCTACCTTGTCAAGGTAATGCTCTACCAACTGAGCTAAGAGACTACACTCGTCCCACTTCAAGAGAAAAGGGAACATAAAGAATGCCAAACCACGGTATCACTGTCAAGTTACGAAGTTTACACCTAGACGCATCAAAAGAGTGCATATTTTTGGCGATGACAGCTCAGGTTCTCACGGATTTTTATTAACTATTTCATAACTTGTACACGAGCGCATCTGGCACTAAGTTTGCTCTAGTCACTTCGAATCACATAAAGTTCGCCCCCGCTGAGAAAATACGTTTCTTTGTATCGGGGCGATCAAATTAGTACAGGAGGGACAAGAATGATCTCATTATTGATCTGGTTGATATTAGGTTTTCTAGCGGGTTACCTCGCGAAGGCGATAATGCCAGGAGCCGATGGCGGCGGTGTTGTCTTGACGATTATTCTCGGAGTCGTAGGCGCCATCGTCGGCGGCTTTATTGGCACGTTCGTCGGTTTTCCGATGATAAGCAACTTTAATGACATCGGAAGCAGCATTCCGAGTTTCATTTCATCGATAATCGGAGCGATCGTTGTTCTCGCGATCTATCGAATGGCTTCGGGCCGATCTGTTACAGCCTAACTTGGGGGGCAATCGGTTAGTCAATACCGGCCGAGAGGTCGGTTTTTTTGTCCTCGTCAAGCGACGTGCGAGATAAACCTGTGCATCGCGATTGCCACAAGCCTTGTCGTCATGTTGTCTATATCGTATTTCGGATTCACTTCACTGAACTCGATCAACTTTGTATTTGCGAGCGACGCGGCGTATTTGACGAGGGTGATGAATTCGCCGGCACGCAAACCGAGCGGTGACGGCGCGGATGAGCCAGGAGCGTCCGATGCGCGCACCGCGTCGATGTCGAAACCGAAGAACGTATTCAATGATTCGCTCTGGCCGATGAAACGTTGCCGGATGTTATCTTTCAACTCCATGTCCGCCTGCTCGCGCGAGCGGAGAATCTCGAGGCTGATCCGGTTGACGCCCTGATCCCTCAAATATTTGTAATAAACCGGCGACGCGAAATGCGTTTGATAGCCGACCTCGTAAAAATACTTCGGCAGCAGATAGCCTTCTTCGAGAAGCTGGCGGTACGGTGTGCCGCTGTTCCGCTCTTTGGCAATGCGAACGTCAAGGTGCGAATCGACGTTTATCGCGATCCATTTTTCCGGCCCGAAAACCTCACTCATCGCGCGTCCGTCCGGATAGGAAACATCATTTCCCCCGCCGAGCACGATCACCTGCTTTCCGTCGAGCAAGATCTGCTTTACGACGGCACAATGCGTGTCATGCGTTTCTTCGAGTGACGCACTTATAAGGACGTCACCGAGGTCGACGAGCCTTTTCTTGATGTTAAAGGGCGTCAACTTATAGAACTGTTCGCGGATTGCAGCCGGGGCACTGGCCGCGCCGACGCGGCCGTTGTTGCGCCGCACGCCTTCATCCTGGGGACAGCCCAAGATAACAATGTCGGCCGCGGCGTAGTCGCTCGAATTACTCGAGACCATCTCGCCTAAACGTGGATCATTTGGGTCGTCACGCGAAAAGAAAAGATCTGCATTGGGTCGGGAAGTCAGCTCAAAGATATTCGGCATAGTCGATATTCT
>JBKKAS010000195.1:0-8844 GCA_046714595.1 Pyrinomonadaceae bacterium
TGCCCTCGTGCCTAAACTTCTATTTTGATAATTTCGCCTATATCGTTTTTTTGACTTCTGAATTACAGTCCTGCGGCGAGTCCACTGGATGGGAATATTACCCATAAACCAAAGTATTATTTTACCATTTTTTGAGGAATAAACACAGCGGGGAAAGGTAATAAAAATCTATATTTCAGACTATTTTTGCCGCGCCGTTCTCGACTTTGAACACGCTTGCAGCGGAACCAAATCTTTCGACAAAACTTTCCTTCGAGGTGGTCACAAATGTCTGTGCTTTTCCGTCCAGAAATTCGAGCAGACGGCCGATACGACGGTAATCGAGCTCGGCGTCGATGTCGTCTATCAGAAAGAGCGGATATTCGCCCCGTGTGGCGTGAAAAACGGAGATATTCGCGAGCTGCAGCAGAAGCAAGGCGCTCCGTTGTTGTCCGGCCGAGCCAAATTTGCGTATATCGTGGCCGTCAAATTTCAGCTCCATATAGTCACGATGGGTGCCGATCAATGCGTGTCCGGCAGCGATCTCGGCCTGCACACGCAATGCCAAGCGTTCGGTGATCAGACCCTCATAATCCGTCAGGTCGCCCTTGCCATCGAGCGATGACAGATAGCGTATCGAGAGTTCTTCGCGGCCAAACAGCTTTTTTTCCAGCACCTCATTGATCCGCTCAATAAAACGGAGCCGCGCCCGGTGGATTTTAGCGGCCAGCGTGGCAAGCTGTGCGTTCCAAGGTTCGAGCATCGGGCCGATCTTCTCCGGCGGCGGTTTGCCGTCGCGGACTGACTGCAGCAAAGCATTTTTCTGCTTTATCACCCGATTATAATCGGCAAAAACCTGAACAAATGGCGGGTGGAGCGAAACGATACCGGCGTCAAGAAAACGACGACGGGGATCCGGTAAACCGCGAACAATCTCAAGCTCGTCCGAGTTAAATACGACCGCGTGAAGCTGTCCCAAATACCGATGAACCGTTTCTTTTTTGTTGTTTACGGTTACCGTCTTGGTATTTCCCGCAATAACCACCTGCAAATCACGTATGATCTCAGGTGATTCGCGCACCGCCCCCCGGATCATCGCCGTCTCGCTGCCAAAACAAATCGCGTCCTGCAATCTCGCGGTCCTAAAAGAACGCGTAGAGGCAAGCACGCCTATCGCTTCGAGCCAGTTGGTCTTGCCCTGGCCGTTCTCGCCGACGAGGACGTTCAGGCCGTGGCCAAGCACCAATGCTCCGCGTAGATTGCGAAATTCAAGAGCTTCAAGCGATTCGAGCAGCATTTATGCAGTTTAACACGGCGTCGAGAGCCTTTAGGATCGGACGGTAATGAAACTCACTGAGATGTAGTGTTTACCGTAAAAAACGCAAAAAAATAGGTGAGTATTTTCTGGATATAAAGAATATTAGCAGTTTATATTAAATGTAGAGTGTTATACACTCTTGAACATAGACAAATATAACAAAACATCCAGACATTATGCGAATCCTTCCGATCATTCTTCTCACGCTCACTTTAGTCGTCTCGGCTTTCGCTCAGCAAAGCCTGAAAACCGGCAGCATGGCGCCCGCCTTCGCAGTTGGTGGAATGGACGGCAACACCTACGATCTTAACGATTATAGGGGCAAGGTTGTTGTTATTACGTTCTGGTCGAGTAGATGCGCGATCTGCCACGAAGAAATTCCCAAACTTAATAGGCTTGCGGCTAATTACAGGAATCAAAACGTGGTCTTTCTCGCCTTGACGATGGAAAACGAGGCGAAAGTTTCGGCATACATAAAAAACACGCCCTTTGATCTCATAATCCTGCCAAACAGCTTTGGCGTCGTCCTGCAATATGCCGATCGCGACCGCGCGGGAAATATCGACATAGGATTCCCGGCCTATTTTCTCGTTGATCAGACCGGCGGCATCCAGATGAAAACCAGCGGATGGGACAAGACAGCCGGTCTCAACTCGCAGATCTCTAAATTGCTTGCTTCGCAGAGCACCCGCGATACTACCGTAGCGGCAATGACATCGCCCAAATAATAAAGTTAGAAACGGTTTGGAAAACACGAAGTTCGATAGCGAATTTCGTGTTTTTGCTTTTGGAGACCAGACAAGTGCTCCCATTTATCCAAAAACAAGTTGTTTGCTCAGATTTTTTGCGTTATATTTGCAAAGTTGACCGCCGCCGCGGAGAGGTAGCCTAATTGGCTAAGGCAGTAGTCTTGAAAACTACCGCGCGTAAGCGCTTGCAGGTTCGAGTCCTGTCCTCTCCGCCATCATTTTCACCCCCGCGTCTAATTCCTTGCATTCAAAACTGGTCTTGATATAGCCTAGGTAAACTGAATGACCATTCATTCAGCCTTACCTATATGCCCAAAAATTCTGTTGCAGCGGCACGCAAAGTAGTGGTCGATAAGCGTGAGGCAATACTGCGCGCCGCGACCCATGTTTTCGCCGAGCGCGGTTTTTTTAATTCGAAGGTGGCGGATATCGCCAAGGCGGCGGGCGTCGCGGACGGCACCGTCTATTTATATTTTAAGAACAAAGACGACATTCTGCACTCGATATTCGACCGTGCGATGAATGAGTTTATTTCCGATGGCAAGCGTGAGCTTGCCGGGCTTCAAAAACCGGAAGACAAGCTGCGCCGGATCGCGGAACTACATCTCGAGCGGCTTGGTGCCGACCGTGAAATGGCGATCGTTTTCCAGGTCGAGCTGCGAGGATCCATCAAATTCATGCAAGAATTTTCGGCGGCCGGATTTGCCGAGTACCTGGATATCATTCGCAACACGATTGAGGAGGGGCAGAAAAGCGGTGTGTTTCGAGCTGATCTTAAACCCGTTCTCTGCGCCAAGATGCTTTATGGCGCACTCGATGAGATGGTGACCAACTGGATCTTGTCGAACAAGAGTTACCCGCTGGCGCCGCTCGCAAACGAAGTATTAAAGATCTTTTTCGGAGGCCTGTTGTCAGAATGATGGAAACGGTGGACCGCGCGGTCTTAACTATCCCGCACCCGGAGACGGGAGGCAGCACGGCTGGGCCTGCTGGCGACCCGGAGACACTCCCGGGCCTTTTCCGTCGGGCCATCGAGAAAACAAGACTGCCGGATGCACTGAACTTTAAGCGCGATGGCGAATGGAAGTCGATCTCGTCAGCGGAGATGATCTCGCGAATCGAGAACATCGCTCTCGGCCTATCCGCTCTCGGATTTCGGCGAGGCGATAAAGTGGCAATACTCGCGGCAAACTCACCGGAGTGGACCCTATCGGACGCAGGATGCCAGTTTGCCGGCATCGTTGACGTCCCGATCTATACAACGCTCGCCCCAAACTCAGTCAGATACATCCTTATAGATTCGCAGCCAAGGGTTTTCTTTCTCGAGAATAAGGCAGCCTACGATCGCGTTGCCGAGATTCTCGTCGACTGCACCTCGATCGAGAAATTTGTATTCTTTGACACCGAAGGCGTCGATCTGCCGAACGCCATCTCGCTTCTCGATCTGGAAACAGCCGATGGAAATGTCGACGCTCGCTCAGACAAGCTTGGGAAAATGGAAGGCGCTGTCCAGCCGGGTGACATCGCGACACTTATTTACACGAGCGGTACGACCGGCGAACCAAAAGGCGTGATGCTGACGCACGCGAACATCATCTCTAACGTCATCGCCGCCGGCGAAAAATATGATTTCACCGTCCACGATGTCTCGCTTTCCGTTCTGCCGCTGACGCATGTTTTCGAACGCTCTGCGATGTATCTGTATATCTTCAACGGCATGTCGGTGTTTTACGCCGAGTCGATCGACAAGGTGCCGGATAACCTCCGCGACGTTCGGCCGACTATCTTTATCGGTGTCCCTCGAATTTTCGAGAAGGTCTACGCGAAAGCAAAACTAAAGGCCGCTCAGACGGGCGGCCTAAAGGAAAAGATTTTCGACTGGGCGATCGAGATCGCAAAACGATATGCGATGCATAACGAAACGAGCGAACCGATACCTTTTGTTCTATCGCTCAAACACCGGATCGCGGATGCCCTGGTCTACAGCAAGCTTCGTGAATTTTTTGGCGGGCGCCTGCGAGCTTGCATAACGGGCGGTGCGGCGTTGCCGGACGACATCTTTCTCATTTTCACCGGAGCCGGGATCTCGATAATGCAGGGCTACGGGTTAACGGAGACATCGCCCGTCATCACTGCGAGCAACCCTTCCGAGGTCAAACTTGGTACGGTCGGCAAACCGATCCGTAACATGCGCATTCGCATCGCAGCGGACGGTGAGATCGAGGCTTCGGGTCCGGGCGTGATGCTCGGCTATTACAACAAACCGGACGCGACACGCGAAGCGTTCACCGAGGATGGATGGTTCAAGACCGGCGATATAGGGCAGATCGACGATGACGGCTTTCTGCGAATCACCGATCGAAAAAAAGACCTATTCAAGACGTCCGGCGGAAAATATATCGCTCCATCGCCGATCGAGCAAATGATCCGGTCATCTCGATTTGTCAGTCAGGTCGTTCTGGTCGGCAATGAACGGAAGTTTGCCGCCGCCCTTGTTGTTCCCAATTTCGAAATGCTCGAATCGTACGTGAAGCTAAAAAACCTTGATGCGAAAACTCCGTCGGATATGTGTTCGAACCAGCGGATCATCGACTTGATCGAACGCCAGATCGACGCCGCGACGAAAGACCTGGCGCAATTTGAAAAGGTGAAAAAGGTCGCACTGCTTGAAAATGAGTTAACGGTCGAAGGCGGGGAATTGACGCCGACGCTCAAGATCAAGCGTCGGGTAGTGGAAGAAAAGTACCGAGATGTGATCGACGCGATGTATCTCTAATAGAGCACCCTTGTCGGGATCGCGTTACCGAACCCTCCGAGCGCGGTCTTACCAGCGCCAATGGCGATCTTAAGAATTGCGATCCCAATATTATCCTTTGCCTTATCGACCTCGACGATATCGTAAGGTTCCAGCATGATATCTTTCTGCTGACCCTTTCGGATGAGGTCATAATTTGCTTTTAGGATCTCGCGATCCTTTGAATTGGATTTCAGACGGTAGATCTTGATGTCCTTGGTTTTTGCCTCGCGCCTAACCCCGCCGATCTTTGCAATCGCTTCCGATAGAGAGACACCGCCTTCTTTTAAGAAGATGCCCTGCGGGTTAATGACTTCCCCGGTGATATAAACCGGAGACGCTTTTTGAATGACGATCACATCCCCAGGATAGATCACCGGGTTAGCCTCTTCTTTGCCGAGGCGCAGGCTGGTAAGTGAATACATTCGCGAGGGAACATCCAGGCCCTCACCGGAGTTCTTCCAGTCAGCGTCTGCAACGTCATCCGAGCAAACCGCCGGTCGAGTTCGGAAAATCTGGATCATTCCGCCTGCTTCCTCATTAACCCCTCCTGAAAAAGAGAGAATTTCCAGAAGCGTTGTTCGCCGAACCAGGATAACCTGACCCGGTGTTCGAACTTCGCCATAGACGCTTGCCGGAGGGCGGCTCTTTCGATCGGTAACGCGTAAACTAAGCTGTGGGCTTTTCAAGTACTTTGACAGCAATTTGGTTACGTCCCCGCGGAGTTCACGCTCACTGAGACATTTTGCGACGATCGGCGTTTCGACAAAAGGCACCTCGATCGTTCCGTTCTCATCAACGGTTGCCACGAAATCAAACTGGGCTTCGCCGAGCACTTTGCCGGTTATCTCGTCGCCCGGGCCGATCCGATAACCCTTCAGTGGGTCGACATCGGTTGGCAGGCCTTGGCCCGACCCCATCGCAGCACATCCAAAAATGAATAGTAAAACAAGTGAACTCCGCAGATACATTGATAAACCTCGATACTGAATACCGCCAAAGAATAACCCACAACGCCCTTTGATTCAACCAATCCTTTGCGCGGTTGTCCGCCGCTTTGAGCTATATAATTGTTGACATCATTAGTCGCCGCAATGTAAGTTCAAGATGTAAATAGATAGCTAAAACCCTTCAATTTTCAGGTGAACGAACATAATCCACTAACGGACAGATTTTGGTTCTTCCGTCGCCCGATCCAGTTTCTGGCGGACATTGCTGTCCTCTGCGGGGCCTTTTTTGTTGCCTATTTGCCGGCCATCAACGTTCAACTCGGCGAGTTTTACGTCGACATCGCGATCCGGCAGCTTCCGTTTGTCGTTCTCGTCCAATTTTCGTCCCTGTTTCTTGTCGGGGCGTATTCGATCCTTTGGCGATATGTCAGCATCGAGGACCTGAAAGTCTTTTTGAAAGCGGCCATTATCTCGGGCGCTATTCTCACGGCATTTCGTTTTTTGCTAATGTTCACGGATTTCAATCTGTGGCAGGTGCCCATCTCCGTGATCCTGATCGATACCGGTCTCGCATTCGGCGGGCTGCTCGGTCTGCGAGTTTTAAGAAGGTTCTTTTTCGAGTTTGGAGAAAAGAACAAGGTTTTCACAGGAAAACACCGTCCGAAGCGTAAGGCGGCTTTGTTGGTGGGTGCCGGCCGGATGGGCGCCACGCTGGTCAAGGAATTGAGCGGCCGGCGTGACGCTGAGCTCGAGATTCGCGGACTGGTCGACGACGATCCCCGTAAGAAAGGCGGCAGTGTTAGCGGACACAAAATTCTTGGAACAACGAAGGACGTCCCGAGGCTTGTCGACGAACTGAATATTAAACAGGTTGTGATCGCACTCGACGAGGCTCGAGGTATTGAGATCCGCCGCATCCTCGACGTCTGCAGTGCCATTCCGGTGAAGGCGCAGATCGTGCCGAGCCTTAACGAGATCGCGAATGGCCGCGTGTCCGTGAGCCGAATTCGCGACGTTCAGATCGAGGACCTGCTGGGACGCGAGCCCGTCACGCTCGACGACAAAAACCTGCATGACTTTCTGACGGGACGAATCGTAATGGTCACGGGTGCAGGCGGCTCGATCGGATCTGAGCTCGTCCGGCAGATAATTAACTATCATCCGAAATGCGTTCTGCTGGTCGAACGCGCCGAGTTCTTTCTTTTCCAGATCGGCCGTGAGCTCCAGGATATAGGCGACATCGAGTTCGTTCCGCTGATCGCCGACGTTGGTGACGAACCGCGGATGCGCGAGATATTCGAGAAGTTCGCGCCCGAGGTTATATTTCACGCCGCCGCTCACAAACATGTGCCGCTAATGGAAGTAAACGCCGCCGAGGCTATCAAGAACAATGTTCTCGCGACACGCTCACTCGGGGCGCTTGCCGGCCAGTACCACGTCCGCCACTTTGTTCTGATCTCAACGGACAAGGCCGTGAACCCGACCTCGATCATGGGTGCGTCGAAACGTATCGCTGAGATCGTCGTCCAGGGGCTCAATCAGGAATACGAGACAAACTACGTCGCGGTGAGATTCGGGAACGTACTTGGCTCGGCCGGCTCGGTCGTCCCGATCTTTCGAGAGCAGATAAGACGCGGCGAAGCGATCACGGTCACGGACAAGGAAATGACGCGATATTTTATGACGATCCCGGAGGCGTCACAGCTCGTCCTGCAGGCCGGCGCTCTTGGCACGGGCGGTGAGATCTTCATCCTCGATATGGGCGAGCCCGTAAAGATCGTCAACCTTGCCGAAGATATGATCCGTCTCTCGGGTCTCACACCGTACGAAGACATCGACATCGTGTTCACGGGCGTGCGTAAAGGCGAGAAACTCTTCGAGGAGCTCGAGATAACGGGTGAAGATCTGGATAAGACCAATCATCCCAAGATCTTCATCGGCAAGATCGCACCGTATTCCAATGATGACGTCGGCCGCATCATAGATAAGTTCAGTTCAGCCGTTACCGGGAGCGACGAAGGTCAAATACGTCAGCTGTTCAACGAGATACTTCCCGAGGCCAGCATCGAACCCGTCGCCGAGAAGGATCTGTCGGGAGCGGATGACTCGGTTGACGACAAGTATTTTGTCCGCCCGTCAAAGCTCGGCCTGGCGGAAAAGTAGTTGAGGAAATATTGTGTTTAGAAATCTTCTCGCCTTCGTCGTGTCCTTCAGTTTTGCGGTAGCCGTTGTCTTAATGATTACGGAGGGCGATTTTATCAAATACATCGCAACGGCACCTGATCCGACTGCCATAGACAATCCGTCCGAAAGTAAAAATGTAGAAGACCTAGCTCAGCCGCACCCGGAAAACAGCGCGAGATCTCCCGAAGGAAACGCCCCTCGATTCGGGCTCGCCGGGGTGAAAGGCGACCGCGAGATTGTTGATTTGTTTTTAAAGTTTCGCGACGCCGTTGCTAGGAGCGACAGGGACGCGGTTGAATCGCTTATCGTCTATCCGTTGCGGGTAAATTTTCCGGATGATCCGGATTCCAAGGGATATACTTTCATAAAGAATCGTCAAAGCTTTGTGCGCCTGTATGACAGAATTTTCGATACGAAGCTGCGGACGTTTATCTCAAATGTGAATCCTGAAAGCGATGATATCTGGGCGAGAATTGATGGCATTGCAATTGGTCGTGGTGTGATCTGGATAGGTACTTACTGCTACTACCGGAAATGCACTGATGGTCGTTACTATCTTGGCATTCGGACGATACACGGCAATAGTCATTTGATGGATGTCGAAGAATGACCAGACAGAAAACCTCCAAGAACCGCGTCTCTCAAAAAGCAGCATTATTCACAGAGTCGGTCATCCGCGAGATGAGCCGGGAGGCGATGAAATACGGTGCGGTGAATCTCGGCCAGGGATTTCCCGATTGGCCGGCGCCTGAAGACATAAAGTTAAAGGCCCAGGAAGCAATAGCCGCGGACCACAATCAATACGCGATCACGTGGGGCGTAAAAAGGTTTCGCGATGCTATCGCCGCGAAGACGAAATGGTTTCTGGGA
>JBKKAS010000196.1:0-7288 GCA_046714595.1 Pyrinomonadaceae bacterium
GGTCTTACCCGCGTCGATATGGGCCATGATGCCGATGTTTCTAAATTTGTCTAAGCTTGTATTCGCCATAAAACTAGTGACGAGTGATAAGTGACGAGTGATGAGGAAAAGCCCTCGTCACTCTTCCCTCGTCCCTGTTCCCTAGAATCTATAATGTGCGAACGCCTTGTTCGCCTCTGCCATGCGGTGGACGTCGTCCTTCTTCTTGACCGCTCCGCCGCGTCCTGTTGTCGAGTCAAGGAGTTCGCCGACCAACCGGTCACGCATTGTCTTTTCGCTGCGGCCGCGGGCGTTCGAAACGATCCAGCGGATCGCCAGCGTATTGCGTCGATCCTTGGTTACCTCGAGAGGAACCTGATATGTTGCACCACCGATACGACGCGATTTAACTTCGAGCGTCGGAGCAACCCCGTCGACGGCTTTCTTAAAAACCTTCAGCGGTTCTTCTCCACTCTTCTCGCCGATCTTTTCCATAGCGCTGTAAAAGATCTCTTCGGCAACGCTTTTCTTTCCTTCCCACATCATTCCGTTGATGAACTTGGTCACCAGCGTGCTGTTGTAGATCGGATCGGGCAGTACTTCTCTGCGGCCTGCAACTCTTCTTCTAGCCATAATTTCGTTAATCGTTAATCGTTAATCGTTAATCGTTAATCGTTAATCGCTCGTTCTTTCTATTCACGATTAACAATTTACTATTTACTTCCTTTCGGACGTTTCGCGCCGTACTTCGAACGGGCCTGATTTCGATTCGCAACTCCGGACGCATCGAGCGTTCCGCGGATCACGTGATAACGCACACCGGGAAGATCCTTTACCCGGCCGCCACGGATAAGCACGATCGAGTGCTCCTGCAAGTTATGCCCGATACCCGGAATGTAGGTCGTTACCTCGATCTGGTTTGTCAGACGTACGCGAGCAACCTTACGCAGTGCGGAATTCGGCTTCTTCGGCGTCGAGGTGTAAACACGGGTACACACGCCACGCTTCTGCGGATTCGATTGCAGCGCTGGGCTCGCCGTTTTGTATTTAACGCGTTGGCGCCCTTTGCGAACTAGTTGGTTGATAGTCGGCATATTCTTCAACTGTCCTCCTGGAATAGGAGGGGTGCCGCTTTTAGCGACGGGGTGGTAGATCCACCGTTCCCTTTTTTAAAAGGCAAAACTAACGTCTCACCTGACTCTTGCCGAAATTCTTCCGGCAGTTAGATCAAGCAGCATTTAGCTGACTTAATTAAGCAATTGTTGTCTAATCCAAAAGCAAAAACTTTGCTGTAGCGTGGCGCATAATAGAAGTGATTCGATTTTGCCGGAAGCGTTGGTTCGCCCCGATTACGCTACAATTCCTGTTTCAACTTTCAAAAATCTACGCCGCAGTTCTTATCCGAACCGCTAAGCGAGCCAGACCGTCTAAGTCCGAAACTTTAGATTCTAGAAAGTTGGGCGGCTCAAGTCAAGCCAGCTTTGCACAGGACGGCAACTTTCTTGTAGTATTCTCCTTTTCATTTGATCACGAAATACAATCATGAGTACCGAAAGCAATAATCTCTTCGAAAGTTATCTTCAGAAATTCACCGAATCCGATTGGGATGCGGCAATTCGATCGCTCGTTACCGATATCCACGAGGTCGATCGAAACGCTGTTCAGATCTGGTTTCGCTTTTATCCTCTATCACTTCACCATCACCTCTCTGCGACGCCGGACATTGAAGAAGCGAAGCGGAATGTCGCTATGCAGGGCGATTTCGATCTTGATAGTCGGATCGGCACTTCACACGCTTTCCTCTACGGCCATCGTTTCTGGAACGCCACAAAGGCCGCGATCGAGGCTGAGTCGCAGGTGTTTGAAAAGGCTGACATAGACTTAGCGGATGAGATCACCCAAATCGCAGGCATGGTCGCCGAAAAAGTAAAAGTCGACAGCTCTTTATTGATCGCCATAACGGCCGTCGGTTTTAGGACGCTCGTACAAGTTGGTCTCGAGAAATTCGTATCGGGGTCGGATGAAACGATCAAGCCAACCGGCCTGATGGCGAAATCACCCGATGCGATCGTCAGATCGCGTGCAAAGGACGATTCACAAGGACTTTTCGGATTTCTGAAAACGGTAGACAAGAAATTCTCCGTCATTTACGACGAAGCCGGCTCGCGCGGTCGCTTCGAGATACTAAATGACCAGGAGATCGCGTCGGCCTCAGCCAATGACCGCTCGCAGAACTGGCAGGTGAAGGATCCGAGATGCTGGGAAGGCCCGGTTCCAGTCGAATGCACCTCGGCATCATGCGGGACCTGTTGGGTCGGCGTACTCGCCGGCGAGGAAAAACTTTCCGCTGTTGCACGCCGCGAACGCCGAGCGGTAAACGTCTTTGGCTACAACCAGACCGACGACGAGAAGCCGGTCATCAGGCTTGCGTGCCAGACGCGGGCGTACGGCAATGTAACTATCGTCATCCCGCCATGGAACGCGGTCTTCGGTAAGAAGGTTTACGGCAACGTCGACGACCTCGAACTCGAACCCGCGACGACGTCGGCAAGGGCGCTTCGTCAAGTTGTTCGTGAAGCGGCAGCCGGCGAATCGGGCGACTAGACGCGCTTTCCGACGAGTGACTGCCTAAATTGCTCGAAAGTCCCTAAAGTCTGTTCAGACGCGCATTGATTCGGTACAGGAACGCTCCTACGCGTCGGCATCATCGCTGTTTTTCCAATCATTCACCTATTTCCTGAGAACAATCTTAAGTGGAACGCCATTTGCAAAAATGCTGTCGACGGAAAAGTCCGTTATATCCGATCTCTCCCGATTGGACATTATGACAATACCTTCCAAGCAAACGTATCCGACTCAGAGCGGTATCGAGTTGGTCAAAGAAAGAGTGGCTCAGCCGGTTGCGGCGATGCTGATCAACCGGGATCTGAGTCTTCTCGAATTCTTCCGTCGCGTCCTGGATGAAGCGATGGACCAAAGCATTCCAATACTTGAACGCTTGAAATTCCTCGGGATCTTTTCAGCAAACCTCGACGAATTTTTCATGATCCGCGTGTCTGGCTTAAAGGAAAAGGTCGGACAGACGGTTGAAGTATCACCCGACGGTTATTCTCGACACGAGCTGTTGAGCGAGATCAAGGAACGCGTGTCGGAAATGATCGAAGAGCAGATGAATTGCCTGCGCGACGATGTCATTCCAGAACTTGGGCGTAAAGGAATCGTCCTTACCGACTACAAGGCGTTGTCGGATGACGAACGTAAGCAAGCCGACACGTATTTCAAGACTCGCGTTTACCCGGTATTAACGCCGCAGGCGGTCGATCCTACCCATCCGTTCCCGTATATATCCGGCGGCAACATCAACCTCGCTCTGATAGTCAGGCCAAGGTTGAACAAACGCGTCGCGAGGGCGATGCACAACGTCGATGAATTTTTTGTTCGTATAAAGATCCCGGCGTTCGTGCCCCGTTTTGTACCGGTCGGCGACGATGACCGGTATCTGCTGATCGAGGATCTTACGGCCGCTAATATAGGTCTCTTCGCTCCGGAGGCGAGTCCTGAAAGCTGCTACCAGTTTCGGATCACGCGCGACGCGGATATCGAGATTCGCGAGACCGAGGCTGAGGACTTGCTCCAGGAAATGGAGCATAACCTCAAGCAGAGACGTTTTGGGGATGTCGCCCGGCTTGAAGTATCTAAGACAATGCCGACGGAGATGGTCGAGTATTTGACGGGATCGCTCGAGATATCCGCCGAGGATGTTTATGAGATCGATGGACCACTGAAGATAACCGACGCTTTTCAGATCACGGACCTAAACCGCCCTGATCTCAAGGACAAACCGCTTTCAGTAGTCAAACCGGAGATCTTCAATTCCGGCGAATCGATGTTCGACATAATCCGCCGTCAGGATGTGCTGCTTCATCATCCGTACCATCCATACAGCATCATCACGGACTTTATTGAAGAAGCCGTCGACGATCCTGACGTCCTCGCGATCAAGATGTGTCTCTACCGGATCGGCTCTGATTCGCCGATCGCTCCGCTGCTCATCAGGGCAAGCGAGCAGGGTAAACAGGTGACCGCGTTGATAGAGATAAAGGCTCGATTCGATGAGGAGAACAACATCGAGTGGGGTAAACGCCTGGAACGAGCGGGAGTCCATGTGGTGTACGGCCTCCTCGGTCTTAAGACGCACGCGAAAACAACGCTGATCGTGCGCCGCGAAGGAGACGAACTTAGACGTTACGTTCACCTCGCCACGGGAAATTATAATCCCGCGACCTCAACCGTCTACACCGATCTGGGACTGTTAACCGCTGACGAACAGACAGGCGAGGATGCGACCGAAGTGTTCAACTACCTGACCGTCTATTCGGAACCCGAGAGCTTTAATAAATTACTCGTCGCGCCGATAAATCTGCGGCAGAGAATGGTGGAGATGATCGAACGCGAGACGGAAAATGCAAAGCAGGGTATTCCCGCCCGGATCGTGGCAAAGTTCAACCGGCTTGCCGACACCGAGATAGTCAACGCGCTTTATGACGCATCACGCGCCGGTGTGAGGATCGATCTGATCATCCGTGGGATTTGTACGCTGCGTCCGGGGATCGAGGGAATGTCAGAGAATATTCGTGTCCGGAGCGTCGTCGGCCAGTTGCTTGAGCACAGCCGCGTCTATTATTTCGAGAACGGCGGTCACAACGAGATCTACATCGGCAGCTCCGACTGGATGCCGCGAAATCTGGACCGACGGGTGGAGGTTGTAACTCCGATAGTGGACGAAAAAATGAAGTGGTTTCTCAAGGAGCAGTATCTTGCGCCTTACCTTCGGGATACCGAGAAAGCTAGCGAATTGCAGCCCGACGGAAGATATCGCCGGCCGGATGCCAAAGGCACCGAACCGTTTAATGCACAGCTCGCCTTTCAGAACCATACGAACGTGGTGAGTCTTGGGGACTGGCACTCTTGATTCGATAAAAGACAAGGAGCGTAATTCTGATGTCTAAATATATAGCACCGCAAAGAGCGGTGATGGTCTACATCCTAATACTGGTTTCGCTTGTAACCGGCGGCTACGCTCAGAAAAAGAGTAAGGCTTCGAAGCCGGTACCGAGCGGCAGAGCGATCATGTGGGAGCCGGTTAACACGTCCAGGCTAGACCTTTACGACGGTCCGGGCGGCGATGGAATGCAGCCCGACCTGAGTAGCATAAAATTTCTCAAAGAAGAGAAATCCGGCCACAATAAAAAATACCGCATCAGCGACGGCAGTGGACGCGTATGGGTTGCAAAACTCGGACGCGAGGCCCAGCCCGAAACCGCGGCAGTTCGTGTGCTTTACGGCCTCGGTTACAAGACCGAGGTTACCTATCTGGTTCCGACCTTAACGATCCCCGGCAAAGGCACATTCAATAACGTCCGTCTCGAAGCGCGGCCCCACAACGTCAAACGGCTTGGGAATTGGAAGTGGACCAGCAATCCATTCGTCGGCACGAAGGAGCTGCAGGGCCTGAAAATGATGATGGTCTTTATGACGAACTGGGATGTACTCGATCTTCAAAACCAAGTGCTTCAGGTTAACGGCGGCGGCGAAAACCATTACATAGTCAGTGATCTTGGTTCGACGTTCGGTAAGCTCGGGAACAACAATTTGCCGGTCATTTATCGGCTGGGTCGGAAAACCGGCAGCTCGAAGCATTACATAAAGACGAAATTCGTAAACGAAGTCGAACGCGGTGAGGTCAAGCTTGCATACAAGGGCAAGAATCGTAAACTGTTCACAGGTTTTACGGTTGCAGATGCGAGGTGGCTATCGAGTCATCTCAATCGCCTTAGCGACGCGCAGATCCGCGACGCGTTTCGGGCAGCAAATTATTCGCAAGCCGATATCGACCTGTTCGCCCGCGCCATCAGGAACAAGATCCAGGAACTCGATCGAGCCGTCGGCGGGCGTACTTTGGCGGAGAACCGTTAGCAAATGCAAAACGCAAGACGTCTCGTTCTAATCGTAGTAATTGTGGGCGTAGTGTTGGCCATCGTTCTGATGTTCGGCAACGTCGCCGGCCCGTCGCGCCCGGCAGCGAATACGCGGCCCGCGAACGTCGCAGCACCGGCTGGGGGTGACAATCCGTTCATTGCGGCGGTCTCGAATGTCGCCGCCGGGAATAACGAATTCGATAGCATGAGTTCCTACGAGGCGACAGTTCAGATCGTCCTTCGTTTTTTGTTTGCCGTAATACTCTCAGGAATTCTCGCCTTCCGGCCGCGAAAAGATGTACCGCTCTTTCGCCGGAGCCTTTTCGTTTCACAGACGCAGATCTTGCTTTCGGTCGTGGCCGCGGCGCTGATGATGGTCGTCGGCGACAGTGCGGCGCGCGCGTTCGCGATATTTGCGGCAGCGTCGCTGGTTCGGTTCCGAACGAACATTCGCGATCCAAAAGAGATCACCGTTCTGCTTATCAGCTTGGCGCTCGGATTGGCCGCCGGCGTAGGCCGTTGGGAATTGGGAATCGCGCTGTGCCTGTTCGCACTTGCTTTGCTTTGGCTGCTCGAGTTCAACGAGAAGGAAAATATCTTCCGCTCGATGGAATTGGAAGTCAAGACACGGGACACCGAAAGAACTCAGCAAGTACTCAAGAAGATCTTTCGCCGGAAGCGCCTCGATGCAGAAGTTCGGGAAATCGATCCGCCGGATGAAAAGAAGCCGATCGGTTCCATCGTCTACTACATCAATCTTAGGTTGACCATGACGACTGACATCCTAAGCGACCGTATCCTGGCGGCTGATCCGAATATCGAGAAGATCCAGTGGTCAAAGACTAAGTCGGCGGGCGATGTCTATCAGTAAATAACTTCGCGGCAAACAAACAAAGACCGGGCGCATTCGCTCGGTCTTTTTATCAATTGAAAACGTGAAACTAGTTCCTGGTTCCCTGAGCCACAGAGGCCGCCGACTGCGGGGTTGAAGAAGACTTTAGCTTCTCATCCGCGATACGACTGCCCCACTTCTTAACAAAGGAGCCCAATTTTCCGTGAACTAAACCATTCGAATAGTTATAGTCCTTCATCTCTTTGAATACCTGGTCGTAATCCCAACCATACTTCGTATACCGGTAAGCAGCGCCGACGACGCCCGTCCGGTGAATTCCAGCCTTGCAGTGGACGAAAAACTTTCCGGTCTCAGGGTTGTTCACTAAAGCCAGGAACGCGTCTACGTCCGTCTGCTGCGGGGTTTTCCAGCCGCTCATCGAAATGTTGATGTACTTCATCCCGAGCGCCTCCACGGCACCTTTTTCGTAAGCCATCGG
>JBKKAS010000197.1:0-9577 GCA_046714595.1 Pyrinomonadaceae bacterium
GTAATCCGTCCGTATTCACACTCACTCTCGGACGATGAAAAAACGTATCGTCCCGACGAGGAACGCCAGGCCGATGCGGCGATCGATCCGATCAAAACTTACGCCGAGTTTCTGATGACCGAGGGCATCGCCTCAAGCGAGCAGCTCGAAGCTCTGCGAAAAGAAGTTGATGAGGAAATCAACAAGGCCGCCGACATCGCGATCGAGACGCCTCAGCCGGCACCCGAGACCGCTTTGCGAAACGTCTTCTCGCCCGACATCGATCCGACGGACCGTCAGCTTTTCGACACCGAGGACGGTGCCGAGCTGAGTGGGAACGCCGGCACGATGGTCGATCTGATCAACCGGTGTATGCACGAAGAGATGGAACGCGATCCGCGCATCATCGTCTTCGGCGAGGATGTGGCCGACGTTTCACGCGAGGAATATCTCGATCAGGTAAAAGGAAAAGGCGGCGTATTCAAAGTCACCGCAAACCTGCAGCGAAAGTTCGGCAGCGCGCGTGTTTTCAATTCGCCGCTTGCGGAGGCGAACATCGTTGGTCGTGCGGTCGGCATGTCGATCCGTGGTCTAAAGCCTGTCGTCGAGATCCAGTTTTTTGATTACATCTTCCCGGCGTTTCACCAGATCCGGAACGAGGTGGCTGTGACCCGCTGGCGTTCGGACGGCGACACGAAATGCCCGATGGTAATGCGCGTTCCGGTCGGTGGATATTTGAAAGGGGGCGCGGTCTATCACTCGCAATCCGGCACGACGCTGTTTTCGCACACGCCCGGATTGATGATCGTGTACCCGTCGACCGCGCTCGATGCAAACGGATTGTTGAGAACCGCGATCCGCTGCGACGATCCGGTGCTGTTCCTCGAACACAAACATCTGTACCGGCAGATCTACAACAAGTCGCAGTACCCATCGAAAGATTTTCTGATCCCGTTTGGTAAAGCGAAAAAGGTTCGCGAGGGAAGCGACGTTTCGATCATTACTTACGGCGCGCTCGTCGAACGTTCGAATCAGGCGGCGAAACGGCTCGAGCAGCAGGGAATATCGGTCGAGATCATCGATCTGCGAACGCTCGTCCCGTACGATTGGGAAGCGATCGCCGAGTCCGTCAAGAAAACGTCGCGTGTCCTTGTCGCTCATGAAGACCCGATCTCGTACGGTTACGGTGCGGAGATCGCGGCACGTATCGCGACCGACCTTTTTGAATATCTCGACGCCCCACCCGCTCGCGTCGGAGCGACGGACACCTTTGTCGGCTACGCACCTCAGCTTGAGGATTTCATCCTGCCTCAGTCCGACGATGTTGAGAAAGCCGTACAGGAATTGATGAAGTATTGAATATGCCTTATGTATCAATGTTCTTTGGCATCATTATTCGGATGTTTTATAACGAACACAATCCGCCGCATTTTCATGCTGAGTATCAAGGACAGGCGGGTGTTTTTGACTTCGATGGTAAAATGACTCATGGGTCGATGCGTTCGCGAACAGCCAAAAGGCTTATTCAAGAGTGGGCGCGGCTGCATCGTGACGAACTGGTTCGAAACTGGGAGCGGGCATCGAATAAAGAGGTCATCGAAAAGATCGATCCGTTGGAGTAGTTATGGATAACGGGTATTTACCACGGGTTATTGGCGCTGATTATATTTCCGATTACAAACTTCGGGTTAGGTTTGATAACGGACAGACCCGTATCGCCGACTGTTCAAAATGGGTCGGCGGCGGCGTATTCGAACCGCTGAAAGATAAGAAATACTTCAAACAGTTCATTGTCGACGGCTGGACGATTTCCTGGAAGAATGGTGCCGATATTGCGCCTGAAACTCTGTACGAAGAAAGCGAACCAGGGTAAGTTTGTATCCTAGGCCTCCTGAGTTGACTAGACGGGCGAAGCGGTATTATGGATAAGATCGAACAGAAGCTCGCAAATTTGGAGACGGATTTTGGTTCTGCTTGGAAAGACAAGTTAGTATAGGGGAACAGCTCAAGCAAGATGGACTCAATCTTGTAATCGTCGGAGCCTTCTTTTTCCTTTCTTGGTTTTTTCTCTTCGCGATATTTTTGATTCCATCCGCGATCGGAGCCTCGCTACTGAATCTTAAATTTCTCATTCGGGCAATTAGACTAAGATCTACCGGCCTGATTTTATTACGAATTATGATTTCAGCAATCGCATTACCTGTCTACTTTTGGGCAGTTTATTCGACGGTATCAGGTTTCCTCGGCGGCAGGAATGGACAGTAATTAGGATGCCGAGGAGCTCACAGAGAACACTGAGAAAGACGATCTCTGTGGTCTCGGTACTCTCGGGGGGCTAGATCTCTCTTAGTTTGTAAACGCCGGTAGCCAATCTCTCCGCAAACTTCTCATTAACCAACTGGTGATTGGCACGGCCCGATTCCCATCGATAGAAACCAAAAGCGCGCGACAGATCACCGAGCAGCGTCATGCCGCACATTTCGAGATACGCTCGGGCAAGCTCGCGGACGGCTTCTTCGCGTGAAACTTTTTTCGCGGTCTCTTTTGGAAAACGCGCTTCGGCCAGCGTCCAGATATATGTAAATTTGGGACTGTATAAAACTTCCTGCGGCACGACCTTCATAGTCCGCTGCAGCTTGTCGAGAGCTTTGGTGAATCGCGGGCGCGTCGTAATTCCCGCCGCGGCTCTCAAATCGGCCGAACCCATTTCCCATTCTTTCCGAAGCACCTTCAGAATTTTATTGGCGCTGCCCGAAAGATCTTTTTCCTCTCTGTTTTTCGGAACGCCCCAGATGGCATTAAAAACCGGGATCATTCTCGGTGCAAGAAACATCGAATGACCTTTGACGAGCTTCGCGTAGTAAACGTTTCCGCGGGCGATGACCTCATCTTTCAGCAACCACGCGGCACTTGCTTCGGGATCTTTCTGCACATTGCGCGGCATGTGTGCATCGCGGCGGCCGCAGACCGCGATATAGAACGACGGCAAATTTTTGCGAGCGTCGGTAAGTCCGAGACAAAAACCGAGGTCCTCGACCATCGCTTCGGCCTGTTCCACGGTCTCGATCTTCAGCGACTCTTCGCGCCGCCATTTACGGTCGCGATATTGTTCGATCTCCTCGGGAAGCTCGGGCATAGATCTTTTAAGTAGATGATAGATGATAGTTGATAGATCATAGATTCGGAACCGATCTATCAGTTAGCATCTCTCATCTAATATCTATACAAAAACAAAAGAAGACGGGCGCTAGGCACCCGTCCAACTAGTTGAGCATATCGCCCTTGCTTACGCCCGGGCGTCTGAAATTAATTGTCACTTACGCGCTGATTGTCACGATTGGGCGATGATGACTGAATTGTGATCGTCGATCCTTTCATCAACTGCAGGTCATCGCGTCCCTGAACGACCACCGAGCCCGCTCCTGCACCGCCGCCGATGATAGCACCGATCACCGCGCCCTTTCCGCCACCGGCGATCGCACCGATGATCGCACCGAGACCGGCGCCGATGCCGCCGCGTTTGGCGGTTTCTCTCGTCTGGCTGTCGCCCCTGGCCGTGCCCTCGGTGTCGACTTTCACGACCTTCCCATTCTGGTCCTTAACCGACTGCAGGACGCCTGCGAAGTCGTATCGTTTCCCGTTCCTGAGTGTGATGCTCTCGAAATTAAACGTCGCGTTCGAGCGGCCCGACACCTGGCCCGAGCGACCGACTCCGGAAATGTAGCCTTCGACCGTCGCTCCGCGAAACTCGTCGGGCGATTGCACCGTGAGCTTAAAGCGATCATTATTCTGAGAGATCTTTGTGTCGATCGTCGATTCAAGCAGTCCGGTTATGACCGTGCCGCCGGGCACAATGAAGTCACCGGTACGGACCTGTGAGATCGATGGCGATGCTCCGTTCGGATCGTTGGTGGAATATCCGGTGTTGTCCGGCGAGGCACTGACGGGATTGCGATCGATGCCGAGACCCGCATACGATTCAGTCTTGTTGTAGACGCTCTCCGCAAAAACCGTTTCGGTCAAATAATCTGTCGTGATCCGCCGCGTAACTTTCAGTGCGCGGCCATTGTCCATCGGTGTAAATGTGACCGTGTAATCGGTCTCGCCACCGAGGCTCGTGATCAGCAACTCTTCGCCGCGCAATGTCGCGCGCAGGCGGATCGTCCGACCGCCTAACTGTTCCGTTTTTTCACTGCCGTCTGCGATGAACGTGGCCGGCGATGCTTTTGACGATGCGAGTGTCACCTGGTTTCCTCGAATGTCGATAGCGATCTGCTCGGGAGCTTCGAGTTTCGATTCGAGATCCTGTCGATGCGAACTTCCGACGTGGCTGTTCGAGATGATGTCGGCCGTATTCTCACTGCGCGCCGTATCGAGTTTATATGTTCCGGTCAGTCCGTAGCTCATGGTCGTGCTGCGCGGCGGAGGAACGGGATCGCCGCCGCGGTCGCGTATCGCTGTCGGATAACTCGAAACGCCGGTACTCCAATCGGGCGTCACGCCATAGTTCGATGCAAGGCTGTTGATCGTTGTGCGAACTTCCTGCCAGTTCGTTTCAGCGCGCCGGTTCTGCGGATTCTGCGCCAGAAATGCTTCGACGTCCTTCGCCGCCGTGACGATCTCGCGAACGTCGTCGCGGTTCTCACGCCGGCTTGCCAGACTCTCGTCGAAGTCGTCCACCTTGGTTTGCAGATTCCGGACGCTGTCGTGCATTTTCTCGACGTCTTCGCTCCGCGCCGAGGTGGTTCGAAGATGGTGGTCGAGCCCAAATTGAAAATCGTCGATCTGGGCATTCAAGGAACGAACCAGATCGCGCACCTGTCGCTCATTCCGGCGCTGGCCCTGAGCAAAAACGGCAGTTCCGAGCAACACAAACGTGATCACCGAAACGACCGCGAACAGATTACTAAAGCGTTTCATAACTTATCTCCAAACTGTAAAACATTTCGCAAGAGGGTATCCGCCTCTGTTTGAAGCATTTTTTATTCCAAAAGTTGTTCGGATCCGGTTGCTTCTCTATTGCGAACTTAGGCATATGGTAAAATCCACCTGATCTGGCAATAATTCGGGAAGAATATTGATGGCTGCGAAAAGTTATAAAGCTACGGTTCTTTACGCGGGCGACGAGTTTTTTATCGGCATTCCGCCCAGCGGTCATGCCCAAATAATTGACACGAAAGGCGAAAGGCGGGCGGCGGCAACGCCGGTCGAGATGCTGCTCGTATCGGTCGCCGCCTGCACCGCGGCGGATGTTATCTCGATCCTTCTAAAAAAGCGGCAGGACGTGACCGATTATAAAGTGGAAATAACCGGTGAGCGTGCCGAAGATCATCCGCGTAAGTTCCTTAGCTTCCACGTTAACCATATCGTGCACGGGCGTAGCGTATCGGAAAAGGCCGTCGCGGATGCCATTGAACTCTCCGATACGAAATACTGCTCGGTCGCCGCGACTGTGCGTCCGACTGCCGTGATAACGACGAGCTACGAGGTCTTAGAATTTTCGTGAAAAAAATATTTTTACTTGCCTTTCTCATTTTCTCCGCGCTTCACGTCTCGGCCGGCGCCCAGGTCAAAGCCCCGGATGCGGTCGCAAAAGATTTTTATAAATGGTACCTGACGGAACTAAATGCCGAGCGCGCGCCGATTCGTCAAAACAAGAAGCGAATGCTCGAGTTTATATCCGCTCGCCTGAGTCGATGGGTCTATTCGCCCGCCTATTCCGAATACGGGGCTGATTATTTTATCGACGCGCAAGATTGGGAGCATTCGTGGGTGAACGGAATCTCGGCCACGCGCCCGGTTATAAAAGCTGCGACCGCAACCCTTCGCATTCAGTTCGAGCCCGCCGAGGGTGTCTTCTCGGGCTTTGGCCGTCGAACCCTTCAAGTAAAACTGGTGAAAGCAGGTGGTGTGTGGAAGATCGATATGATCAATAACCGCAGGCTGTCTAAATAAACAATGAGAATCCTTATTATTTCGCTCTCGATGTGTCTTGCCGCCGTGGTTTTGTTGCGAGCCGAAACGTTGGGTCAGCGCACGGCGGCAAGCAGCGGAGTCGAAATCGCAATCCTAAAAGCCGAAGACGCGCGGCGATACGACACCGCGCTCGAAGGTCTCCTAAAGAGTGCAAATGAGAAGATCCGCATCCGGGCCGCGCTTGCCGCCGGCCGGATCGGAAACGATGTGGCGGTGCTGGCGTTGGCGAACGTTTTGGAACAAGACGCTTCTGTCGGTGCACGCTCGATGGCGGCGTTCGCGCTCGGCGAGATAGAGTCGTTAAAAAGCGTCGGCGCGATCGTAAAAGTTCTGAACGATTCGAAAACGCCAGACGTTGTTCGTTCGCGCGCCGTCGAGGCCGCGGGAAAGATCGCCGCCGCCAACGCCGCCGATCCAAAAACGGTCGAATTACGCGAGGCGATACTCGACGTCCTCGAATCCGAACACCGAAAGGGAGCGAAGCAAAACCGTGAAACGACATTGCTCGGCTTAACCGCCGCGCTGCGTGCCGCGCCGAGAGACGCGAAACGCGAGCGGCCGGACGATACCGACATCGTCGTCGCAAAGTTTCTCACCAATCTCGACGCACGTGTCCGAGCCGACGCGGCGAACACTCTATCGCGTGTGCGTGCGAAGAACGCTAATGACGCCCTGCGGACAATCGTGCTCTCGGATGATGACGCGACAGCACGCGCAAACGCGGCACGCGCACTCGGAGTCGCGGACGACAAAAGCTCGCTGGATCTGCTCATCAACGCGGCGACCGAAGACGGTGACGCCCGCGTCCGCGTTTCCGCAATCCGATCGCTCGCGGCGTTACGCGACCCGAAGGCCGCAGTCCCACTTCTGAACCGCGGTGAGGTTTTGTTTGCAGTTTACAAGAAGACAAGAACGGCGACCTTTATTCCCGTCGAGCATAGTGAGTTTCTGGAGATCGCGACGGCACTCGGGCGTTTACTCGCGAATACGGGGAACGAACGGGCAGCGAATTTATTTCGTGAATTCGGAAAGCTCGACCGAGGGTTTTCACCGGACGTTTATATTGCCCGGCTACGCATCAAGCCCGGCCGCGGCGATGACGAAACCAAGCCCGAGCTTACACACTGGCGGCAATACAGCACACTCGCCCAGATAATTGGCGAATTTGCGACGCTCGAGCCGACGAGTGAAGACGGCAAGAAAATGAAACTGGAAGCACCGGGCATCCTTCGCCCGCTTGCGATCGCATACGCGGAAGCGGACCCGGCAAATGAGGCGGACACGATAAAGGCCGCACCCGATGTGTTGCGGGCTTACGCCGGCTTTAAGACGGCGGACCTGTCGGAACTGCTTCGCCAGGCACTCAAGAACAAGGACCTTTTTATCCGCGCGACCGCTGCGGAGCTTTTGGCTGAACTGCCGTCTTCGCAGGAGAATCTTGACGCGCTCAACGGGGCGTTCGAGTACTCATTCCAAAATGACGTTCAATATAACGATGCAGTTCTTGCAATCCTGGATGCGCTGTTCAAGCTCGACAAACGAAAGTCATTTTCGACCATCACTGCCGCCTCCGGTTCGGCCGATCACCTTGTGAGGAAGAAAGCGGTGGAGATGCTTCGCGATGATCTTCTCAAGAATGTTGAGACGCTGTCGCCCGCGCTCAAAAATGCCGCGAACAACAAGCTAGAAGAAGTTCGGCAGTATTCAGGTAAGGGAATAAAGCTGGGTCAGATCCTGAATACCGACGCCGACTATCTACGCGCGACGGCGCGAAAGAATGGGACCGTCAAAGCGGTTCTGACGACGGCAAAGGGAACGTTCACGATCGATCTTCTGCCCGAAGACGCTCCGCTTACCGTCGACAATTTCATCAAGCTCGCTCGTTCGAATTATTTCAACGGACTTGAAGTTCACCGCGTGGTGCCGAACTTTGTAATGCAGGATGGCGATCCGCGGGGCGATGGAAACGGCGGACCAGGATGGTCGATACGCTGCGAGATAAATATGGTCCCGTACGACCGCGGCGCCGTCGGCACGGCACTGTCCGGCAAAGATACTGGCGGCTCGCAATGGTTTGTCACGCATGCTCCGCAGCCGCATCTCGACGGCGGCTACACCGTCTTCGGCCGCGTGAACGAAACGGATATGAAAGTCGTGGATAAGATCGTTCGGGACGACAAGGTCGTTTTCGTGAGAATTATGGAAGGCATTTCAACGCAGAGATCGCGGAGCACGCGGAGTAAGAAATAAAGCAGCGATAATGTGTATTCTCCGCGAGCTCTGCGTTTAAAATACGATGGAAGAGATCGAAAAAGGCGGCACACGCGGACTGCCGACAAAACAGCACACTCCGGTCGAGATCGAGGAAGGCCTCGATAACCTCGCGCATTATCTCGACGGCTTATTTCGGATCCCGGGAACCGGTTGGCGGTTCGGACTCGATGCGCTGATCGGGCTCATTCCGAACGTCGGCGATACGCTTACATCGTTCGCGTCTTTTTACATCCTGATTGCCGGGGTTCGTTACGGTGTGCCAAAGATCACGCTGCTTAGGATGGCATTTAATATCGGACTGGATTATTTGGTCGGAACGATCCCGTTCATCGGCGACGCCTTCGATTTTGTCTGGAAGGCGAACAAACAGAACATTGACTTGATCCGCACCCGCGCCACCGGGAAAGACGTTGCGACGACCAGCGATTATATCTTCGTTTTTGGGATTATCGGACTGCTGATCCTGCTGCTGGTCGGTTCGATTCTCGTCAGCCTCTACATCATCGGCGCGATCTTCTGGGAAGTGTTTAGCGGGAATATTTAGTCCACAGGCAGAAAACACGAGCGGTAGCGAGTGTGTAAAGTCTCGAGTCCCAAGTCGGAACCTTCGCTGGGACCCGAGACTTGGGACATGCGACTCTCGCTTAAACTACCGCCGTCTGGACCGCGAACATTTTATCGAGCGCCGTTTGCACGACGCCGATACCGAATTCACCCGCCGCGCGCGTCTTCAGTTTTCCTTCCGCATCGAACAGGTAATAGACGGGAACCCATCCTTGCTCGTTTAGAAATGCGTCTTTCAGCATGTGCAAGCTATCGACCGCCGTCGGTTCGGTGATATTGTTCGCCGTCATCGCGTCATTCACCGTATCGAGATCGGTGTCAGCCTCGTAACGCGGCATGTGTATAGCGACCGTCTGCAGCCCGAGCGGCTTGTACCTCTTGATCAGCTCACGCAGCTGCGGCATCTTGTCTTTGCAGATCCCGCACGACACCGCCCAAAAATGGAACAGCGTTGGCTTCCCCTTGATGCGTTCTTGTGTATCTTCCAGCGAGCCGTTGAACCACGTGGTTGCTCCGTCGAGCTCCGGCATCGCATCTCCAATTCTCATTGGCATGTTATTACTCCGTAAAAGTGCTAAACGGTAAACGGTAAGTGGTAAGTTGAAATTCTGAACTTACCGCTTACCGTTTACAACTTACCGTTATACTTTTAGATTCTCCTGACCCGGCTTCCAATCCGCCGAGCACAGTCCGCCGGTCTGCAATCCCTGCAGCACGCGGAGTGTTTCATCGACCGAGCGCCCGATGTTCAGATCGTGAACGACCGAATATTGCAGAACGCCCT
>JBKKAS010000198.1:0-4868 GCA_046714595.1 Pyrinomonadaceae bacterium
ATCGGGATTCTGGTCGTCGGCGGTCAATCGATGTGTCTGCTGCTGACGCTGGTCGCCGTGCCGGTGTTTTATTCGCTGTTCGACGATGCGGCCGAGTCGAGCTTTTTCCGAGGTATGCGGACTGGGATCGGAAATGTGAAGTCGGCGGTAATTGGAAAGTTTCGACGGGGTGATGACTCGTCACAGGATTTTGAACGACGCGATTCGGGGACCTGGAAAGCGACGTCTGAGAAAGCCGGGGCGCGAGTAATGCCGCGTTAGCGGCGTGATGAATTTAGCCGTGGGCGAAGCCCACGGGAAGCGGTTGGTTAAGGATTCGCGTCGCGTAGCGACGGCTGAACCGATTCAAGCGTCGCTACGCGACGCGGGCTTGGTTGTGAACGGGTTACCGTGGGTTTCACCCACGGCTAAACTCAGACGGCCGCTGACGCGGCACAAAGCATGTTTAGGATTAGAATACTGTACATTTTTGTTTTGGTGCTATCCGCGACTTTCGCGGCCTACGCGCAAAATCCGCAACCCACACCACCCCCGCAGCCTCCAGTCGTGACAACCGATCCGAGACCGTCGCAGGCCCAGCCGCAGGTCCCGACGGGAACGACGCCGAGCGGTCAGATCTCGAGTCCTAACACCGTAATTCAGCAGACTCCAACGCAGGGTGTCGGGACGACGGGTGGTGTCGCGCCGGCCGTGCTGCCGGACGAGCCGCCGCCAGTTGCACCGAACTACAGCGCCCCCGTACGTCCGCTGCCCGACGCGGAACGCGTCGGCGTCGATGTTACAAACCAACTTCCGATGACGCTTGAAGATGCGATCACGCTCGCGCTCCGCAATAACAACAACATCGACGTATCGCGCAACAACGTACAGATCGCGGAGTTTATTCTTCGCGGCGCACGTGGCGTTTATGATCCGCTCATCGCTAACGAGACCTATTACGAGAGTGCGACGACGCCGACGGCTTCGGCGATCGGCGGAGCGGTGAACGGTGCGGTCACGCAGACGCGATTTTTCGGTTCGACAGGAGTTAGCGGCTTTTCACCGTTCTTCGGCGGCCAGTACACGGCGGACTTTAATTCGTCGCGGACCACGACAAGCAATACTAACTCGTTCCTGAATCCGCAGTATCCGTCGGCAATGACCTTTACTTACAGGCAGCCGTTGTTTCGCGATTTTCGTTTCGACGACAATCGCCGGCAGATCGAGATCGCGAAAAAGACGCTCGGTCTAACCGACGCGCAGTTTCGCCAGCAGGCGATCGAGGTTATCGCTCAGGTCGAGAGCGCATACTGGGACCTCGTCTTTTCACTGCGAAATCTTTCTGTGCAGATCGATGCCGTGAAACAGGCGCGAACGCAGCTCGAGAGCAATCAGCGGCTAGTCGCGAGCGGCGTGCTTGCACCGATCGATGTTGTCGCGGCGACGACGCAGATCACGACGTTCGAGCAGAACGTCTATACGGCGCAGGAGTCGGTCACCCGTGCCGAGAACAATTTGAAAACGCTTATGCTGCCCGATCGTGCGTCGGAGGTTTGGGCTCGGGCGATCACGCCTGTATCGGAAGTCAGTCTTGATCCGCCAAGGATCGGCCTTGATATCGCGCTCACCGAAGCGATCCGCAACCGTCCCGAGATCACCCAGCTTCAGACGAACGCCGAGATCAACCAGATCGACCAGCGGTATTACCGCAACCAGACGAAGCCTCAGATCGATCTGATCGGTCAATACACAACGCAGGGACTGGCCGGCGCACCGACGGCTCGCTCTTTTGATCCGGACACCGGCATGACCGTCGTTCCCGAGAATCTTCGCGGCGGTTATTTCACATCGCTGGGAAATTTGCTTGCACAGGATTATCCGACGTATCGCGTCGGTGTTTCGATCTCACTGCCGTGGAGCAACACGGTCGCAAAAGCGAATCTTGGACGCTCGCTCGTCGAAGCGACGCGGATTGGCAATCAGCGTGCGCAGATCGAGCAGATCGTCGAGGCCGAAGTACGAAATTCGATGCAGGCTATCAAATCCGGTGAGGCCCGACTGGCATCCGCGCTCGCTACGCGGCAATCCGCCGAGCAGCTTTACGAAAGCGAGCAGCGCCAATTCCGCGCCGGGACGACGACTTTCTATCTCGTGCTTCAGCGTCAGACTGAGCTCCTCGCCGCCCGCAGCCGCGAGCTGCAGGCCCAGACCGATCTCAACAAGGCCATCTCCGAATTCCAGCGTGCGACCGGCACCACGCTCTCAGTTAACAACGTCACAGTTTCGCAAAAGCAGGAATTCACGATCCTTCCTAATCGCCGGAACACCGCGTTCTATCGAGACTTCTTTTCGAAGTAGGATCGGGGTCCTGCATACACCCGCAACATTTCAACGCAGAGCCCGCGGAGCTCGTGGAGAACGCGGAGAGAAGGAAACCATTTTCTCCTCCGCGATCTCCGCGATCTCTGCGTTAAAGACTTACGTCTCATCCCCAAAATCCCGCACCTCGTAACAAATTGAAACATTACCGACGCCGATTCGAATAAGATACTTGCATCGATCAAGGAAATTCTTTTCGAGATCGACCGGCTGCAAAAGGAACCGCCGACCGAAGCCGAGATGCAGGGAATCAAAAACTATCTCGTCGGTATTTACGTCTTGCAGAATTCGGCGCGCGGAGGCGTTATTGGCCAGCTCGAGAGTATGAATTACAACGAGCTGGACAAGAACCATCTCGACACGTATGTCCAAAAACTTTCGGCCGTGACGGCGAAGGATGTTCAGGACATTGCGAAGAAGTATTTGCTGCTCGACAAGATGACGTTCGTCGTCGTCGGAGATAAGTCGAAGATCGATCAGCAGCTGAAGCCGTATGAGGCGGTAAGCAGAAAGCAGAAAGCAGAAAGCAGAAAGCAGAAAGCAGAAAGCGTATGGACTGCTTCCTGCTGCCTTCTGCTTTCTGCCTTCTCTTTCAGCTTTCTCGTTAGAGCTTGATCCCCGCGCGCGTGAGCATCGTTTCAAAACCCGTCTTATCGACCGCCTTCACATAGGCGTCACGCGGCTCGACTACTCCGCTCCTCACCAACTCGATCAGTGAGTCATTCAGCATGACCATTCCGTGATTCTTACCGGTCTGCATAGCGGATGGGATCTGGAAAGTTTTACCTTCGCGGATCAAGTTGCTGATCGCCGGCGTGATGATCAGGACCTCGAGCGCCGCGACGCGACCGCCGCCTTTCTTCGGCAACAGCGTCTGGGCGATCACGCCTTTCAGCGATTCCGAAAGCATTACGCGGATCTGCTGCTGACGGTCGGCAGGGAACTGGTCGATGATACGGTCGACCGTAGAAGGAGCCGTCGTCGTGTGGAGCGTTCCGAAAACGAGATGGCCGGTTTCGGCCGTCTCGATAGCGATCGAGATCGTTTCCAGATCGCGCATTTCACCGACAAGAACTATGTCCGGATCTTCGCGAAGCGCCGCCCGCAACGCATCCTTGAAACTATCGGTGTGATTGTGGACCTCGCGCTGGTTGACGAGACATTTCTGATTCTCGTGGACGAATTCGATGGGATCTTCGATCGTGATTATGTGATCTTCGCGCGACTTGTTTATCGAATCGACCATCGCGCACAGTGTCGTGGATTTACCTGAACCCGTCGGGCCGGTGACGACGACCAAACCCTTGGAAAGCGAGCAAAGATCCATGATCGCCTTTGACAGGCCAAGCTCTTCGGCCGTCAGGATCTTCGACGGGATGATACGGAAAACCGCTCCCATCCCCTTGCGGTCCTTAAAGACGTTACAGCGAAAACGCGCGAGTCCGGGTATCTCGTACGCAAAGTCCGTGTCGTTGCGCGTTTCAAACTCAACCTGATTTCTCTCGGGCATTATCGAATACAACAACTCTGACATCACTTCTTCGGTCAGCATCGATTCACTGCATTCCAGCCGCGCCATTTTGCCGTCCTTTCTGACAAGCGGCGCCATGCTAACGGAAAGGTGAAGGTCGGACGCCCCGACCTCGGCCATTCGATTGAACAGCGCGTCCATCCGCGCCGTCATCATCAGATTCTGTTTCCGGCGATCGGTTTTTCGCCGGTCGGCGGGCGGCAGTTCGACGTCCGCAGGGACTGTTGTCCGTCGCGGCGTCGCTTGCGAGTGGAAGGTTTGTTCTTGCATTTGTTCCTCGATCGACGATGTAAGAGTTTCCGTCTCGATCTCAAAATCCTGGCGCCGTCCGGGCGGCTCATATGTAGATGAGTTCGAAAAAACAGTTTGAAATTGCGGATCGTTCGCGGCGATGACCTCGATGGCTGGCCCGCCTTCGATCTCTATCTTGGGCATCGATTCACGGTCCTCGACCACCAGATCAGCGACATGTGGGGCGGCCTCAACCTTGTGTGTGATGTTGCTTTCGATTCCGGCCGAGGAACTTTCCACTGAAAAGACATCAAAGACATCCCGATCTTCAACGTGCTGATGAGAACTTGGCGGCTCGGCCGTATCTGCGGAAAGGTCGGCACTGTTCACGGCAGCGTCCAACGGATTTCCAAGCAGCGGCCGCACAGTAACATTGAATCCGGCCGGCGATTTTTCAATTGTGAAACTGAACTTACCCAAATTGTGCGGATGCACGAACTGAATAGTCGGCAGGTTCGGCAGATCTTCCTTTACGTCCGGGGGGATCAGCGGAAAGACCATCATGCTGATCTGCGTTCCAAGGAGCGGGGTGTTAGCGACATCCGACTGTCCACCGGCAGAGATCAGATAAGGGTTCTTATTCGGTTCCAGATGCAGTTCATAGCCCGCGTTGGACATGAGCGCTTGAAGGTAATGATTCAGGTGTTCCATAGGATGTTCGTCGGGTTCGAAGGACTAAAGGTAGGTG
>JBKKAS010000199.1:0-3061 GCA_046714595.1 Pyrinomonadaceae bacterium
GCTGGTGACCACATGGATGAGATCGAGAAGTTTTACCTCGAGCGCGGTGCTCCGGTGTTTCACGAGGTGAGCCCGATGGCCGATCCGTCGCTAACGCAGCTTCTTAATTCACGCGGCTATCGACCGATCGAGCTGACCAGTGTCATGTACCGCGAGCTTGAGTTTGGAGTACCGTTTGGAGTCCCGCCTTCAGGCGGCTCTTCCTCGGCAGAACGCCGGCTGAAGCCGGTACTCAAAACGAAGATCAAATCACGGATCGTTGATGAGTCCGAAGCGGACCTCTGGGCAAGCACATCGGCTTCGGGCTGGTCAACAGAAATGGAAGGCCTGTCGGATTTCATGCTCGGGTTCGGCCGCATCAGCGCTCGGTGTCACGGCGCATATCCGTTTCTCGCCGAACTCGACAGCAAGCCGATCTCAACCGGAATGCTATTCATCTACGAAGAAGTCTGCATTCTCGCGGGAGCTAGCACGATTCCTGAAGGCAGAAATCAGGGTGCGCAGAATGCGTTGCTCGCCGATCGCCTGCAATTTGCCGCGGAGCGTGGCTGCAGCCTCGCGACGATGGGCGCAATGCCGGGAAGCCAATCTCAAAAGAATGCACAGAAGAACGGGTTCAATATCGCCTACACTCGCACGAAATGGCATTTGTCCGTATAATTTACCGCGTTCATCCCTAGACCCGACAATATGAAACGATGCCCTCAGTGCAGGCGGAGCTACACAGACGACACGCTCAGTTTCTGTCTGGATGACGGGGTCGCACTTGTCGATGGGCCCGCGACTACGGAAACAGGTGGTCCGACCTCCGACGAACCTGCAACCGCAATTCTTGATCCGGCCGACCTGCATGGCGAAGCTTTAACAAAAAAGCAGGTTGGCACAACGGCGCCCACCGCGATCCTGTCACCCGACGCGAGACAAGACGGGAGAGCGAAATTTCCTGGATCGTCTCGTAAAAACTGGGTTGTGATCGGCGCTCTAGCCCTATTGGTTCCTGCGGCGTTTTTTGGGTATCGCTATCTCGCATCCGCAAGCGCTCCACAGATCAATTCAATCGCCGTTATGCCTTTTGTAAATGAAAGCGGCAACTCGGATATTGAATATCTTTCAGATGGAATGACCGAAACGCTGATCGGCAGCCTGTCGCAACTCCCGAATCTTAACGTTAAAGCTCGGTCCTCTGTTTTTCGTTATAAAGGTAAAGAGATCGACGCCGCGATAGTCGGTAAGGAACTTGGTGTACAGGCAATATTAAATGGCCGGGTCGTCGAGCGGGGCGACGGGCTGACGCTTTATCTTGAACTGGTTGATGCGCAGACCGGAAACCGGATTTGGGGCGATCAATACAATCGTAAGACGTCCGACCTGATCTCGCTGCAAAGCGAGATCGCCCGCGACGTTTCACAGAAATTGAAGACGAAACTTTCAGGAGCGGACGAGAAGAAGTTAAGTAAGAACTATACCGAGAACGTCGAAGCCTATCAGGTTTATCTAAAGGGACGCTATCACGTGTTCAAATTGACGATACCGGAAGTTCAAAAGAGCATTACATACTTTCAAAAGGCGATTGAAATTGATCCTACCTACGCACTCGCCTACGCCGGACTTTCGGATGCCTATCGCTCGCTCGCGCTTGCCGGCGAGATGGATCCAAACGAAACCTTGCCGAAATCGAAAGCCGCGGCAAACAAGGCGATCGAGATCGACAATGATCTCGCCGAAGCTCATACCGCTCTTGGGGTCAGCCTGTTTTGGTATGACTGGAATTGGTCCGGAGCAGAAGATCAATACAAACGCGCGATTGAACTTAATCCTAACAGCTCGGTCGCCCACCTTTTCTACTCGCATTTACTTTCGAATATTGGCAGACACGATGAAGCTCTAACGGAAGTAAAACGCGCCCGTGAGTTGGATCCGCTTTCCGCGTTTGTAAGCGCGCTCGAGGGGCAATTTCTATTACACGCCGGGCGAACCGACGAAGCTTTGGACAGATTGCGACAAGCTTCTGAACTCGATCCGAACTTTTATTTTCCGCATCAGTTCGCGGCTAGCGCATACATCGAGAGAGGAATGTACGGTGAAGCCGCGACCGAAGCGCGCCGGGCAAAAGAGCTTGCTCCCAACCAGACGGTATCGCGCTCTTTTGGAGCGTACGCCCTGGCAAAGCTGGGAAAGCGAGATGAGGCGCAGGCCATGCTTGGCGAACTCCTGAAACTCTCAACAGAGGGGTTCGTTCCGCCGTCTCACATCGCGCTTATTTACCACGGTCTCGGCGAAACGGACCAGGCGCTAAGTTGGTTGGAGAAAGGTTACGAGCAGCGCGACCCGAAGATGGCTTTTCTCAAAGTTGAGCCAAAATGGAATACCCTACGCGCCCATCCGCGATTTCAGGAGCTGATGAAAAAAATGGGTTTTCCATAGATCCTCGACCGGCCCTAAAGTAATTTATGAAGCGGTGCCCTCAGTGCAGGCGTGACTATCACGACGAGACGTTGATTTATTGTCTCGACGATGGCACTGCGCTGCTGGAAGGACCCGCATCGGGCATTCACTCGGTCGAGCCCGCGACTGCGGTCTTATCTCTTTCGGACGTCGCGGGCGAAGCCGCCACGATCCTGCAATCCGCCCCGGACGGAGTAAGTGGAAGCGATCACGCTCGTGGCGACGGAGCGGCCACCGGCGTCCGGCTATCACTTAAATGGCTCACAGGCGCAATCGCCCTCGTGGGATTGCTTGCCTTTGCTGGGTACTGGTTCCTGGGTCGTCGCGATCCGGCACAGGTTCCGCCTTCGCAGCCTAAGCTTACGCAACTGACATTTGCCGACGGGATCGAGGAATACCCGACTTGGTCGCCTGATGGCGCCAGGGTCGCTTACTCCGGCGAAGTCGGCGGAGTCCGCAAGATCTTTATAAAGGAACTCGCCACCGGCGAGGAGAAGCAACTTACTCGCGGAGAGGGAGACGACATTCAGGCGGCATGGTCCCCGGACGGCGCCACCATTCTCTTTGTCCGAGCACAAAAGGCCAACGAAAAACTGCAGCCGACCGATGTGTTCGG
>JBKKAS010000200.1:0-4307 GCA_046714595.1 Pyrinomonadaceae bacterium
GCTTATCGAAACATGGATCAGGAGGCGCTCGAAGCCGGATGCGAGCGTGTGATCCACAAGCCAGTCGATTTTCTTAAACTCAGAACACTACTCGCCGAGCACGCGGTGTAAGCCAAAATGCGGAATGCGGAAAGCGGAATGCGGAATCATGAGAATTCCACATTCCGCGTTCCGCATTCGCGTTGCCTCATTCGCGAGGGTCGGCGACAAAGTCCGCGTTGGTGACATCATCCGTCATCGTGACGGCCCTGCTCGGCACCACGAACGTGTGGCGTTTCGCGTTGACCGTCAGGAAGTAAGTGCCGTTCGATAGTCCATCGAAACTGTAATATCCCAACGAACCTGTCGCAGCGTACCGCGGCTCCGTAAGTCCTCCGCCTTCAAGTGTCATGATGGCGTTGCGGATACCCATACCCGAAGCGTCGGTGACGCGACCCGAAAGTGAAAGCGCAGCGGCCGTCGGGGCGAGCATCTCAAGACCCCAGCCGCCGGCTATCGATCCCGGTGCCAACGGAGCAAGCGGGCCAGCTGTGTCGTCAAGGACGTACAGACTCCAGATCCCGTTTCCGTTTGTAGCACCGAATACGGTGTTCAAAAACGCCGACCTCGCGACTCCGCCCGGACCGGGTTCTGCATGCGGACCGATCGGAGCAGGGGCCGGGAAGAACGCGGGACCATTCTCCCAACTCGACGGTTTATAGCTGCCCGACGCGATCGCAGTTGCGTCCGGCAAGAACGGCGTGCCGTTGTCGTTAAACGTGATCGTCGGTCCCGCGGTTACCGCACCAGCACCACCGGCGTCGGCCATCAGCACAATGCTCTGTCCACCAGGACCAACCAGCAGCACGTCAAGATCATCTGCCCGATCGGCAGCGACATCGAAGAGCGTAACCCGCATATAGTAGATGGAGCCCGGTGCACCCGCGACGTTGATGGTCGATGGATACGGCGTCGCCGCACCGCTCTCATTAATGATGATCGCCGCCGTATTCGTGAACTGCGTCGCCGTATCGTTTATCGTTGCGACGGCCGCAGATGGCGAACCCAGCGTCGCGTTCGACGGATTTGAGAGCGTGATGTTGAATGTCTCAGACAACTCTTTCAGCAGATCGGCGCAAAGCTGGATGTTGACCGTCTCTGTTGTGTCTAATCCGGTAAACGTCACGGTAACGTTCTGACTCTCGTAGTCAGCGCCGCCGCTGCAGGTTCCGCCCGTCGCGTTGCCGCCACCCGTGGTCAACTCAACGGATGACATGCTGCTGCCCGAAGTCGTTCTTGCCACCGTGATGACCATGGACTGCGATTCATCGTCCAGGTAACTCGAAGCACTGAGTGTGATCAGAAGACTGCACATATTGTCTCCATCCGGCGTCGGTGTAAACACCGCATACGTGTTCGTATTTCGATCTCCGCCGGAGCCGTTAGGGCACCGCTGCATAGAGACCGTCTGGCCAGTCGTCGAGCCATTCTCGTTTATCTGGGGCTGCATTGCGTTGAGCAATACCAGAAGACCGGCGTCGTCGGCCTGGCCGTTATCGTAAACCAGAGCATCTACGATATTGGTCGTCGTAACGGCCGTACCGGTCGGGAAATTCGTCGCATTGGCCGAGTAAAGTGCGACAGCGTCCTGGCCATTTTGCAGGCCATCGTTCGGGAAAATAATATCCACGCCTGAGACAGCGGCGTTGCCAAGGGTAAAGTATCCGTTTGCGTTGGTGGAAAAACCATCGAGATCCAGCGCCCGGTACGAGAGATCAGTCGAACCGTTGTACAACACAACGACGTATCCATCGAGCGGCGTATTTCCAACGCCGCCGTCGTATAACTCGACGAACTCCGCGTTGTCAGCACCGGGTGTATCCGAATCGACTTCGTTGATGATAATGTCCGCTCCACCGCCCGTCCGATTCGATGCCGCCTCGTCGCGCACAAGACGCGCCTGAGGCTGTTTCGAACCGACGAAAGTGGATGCGAGAGTGGGGTAGAAGTCGGGCAGCAAGCCGTTGTATTCGGCGAACATTGCGACGGTGAAGGTGAAAATAATAAACGTCGAGATAGCGCCGTGAAGTAACGTCAAGCGTGTAGGCACAGAAAGGTTTCCCATGGGAGTGGCTCCTTATTTGTATTTTGTTGGTCTTAAGTTAAAGCTGGTTCGGCGCGAAAAAGGTGCGCTAAATGTGTGACGAGACGGAAAAACTGGGAACGCCCGTCACCACGCAATCAAAAATCCAGTAGAAAGGAAATTCAGGTAGGGGAATTATATTCGGATTCATTTGAATGTCAATCGGAACGGTGCAGAAGGCAGAAAGCGGAAGGCAGAAGGCGCAGGGAGAAGGGGAGAAGGGAGAGGGGGAGAAGGGAGAAGGCAGAAGGCAGAAGGCAGATGCTTACTGCTTACTGCACGACAGACTCAAATGCATTACGGATGTTCAGCCGGTGAACCGTGAGATGTTCTACCAGATCCGCTGCCGAGGCGAGCTTCATTCGCTTTGCGACAGTTTCCATTGCCTTAACGTTCGCGGCCGGCAAACGCGTGGTGCGTCCGATGGCGAGGCGCAGATGGTGGTCGAGCGAGGACAGGAAGCGGTAACCCGCGAGTATCGCCTTATGGTCGGCGGCGGTGAGCGAGCCCGTCTCACGCAACAGGCCGAGCATATGTTCCGTCGTGCGGTTACCGGCGACGTCGGGAATGTTGTCGCGGAGCTGCAGAAAACGCATCGCGAAATATACATCGAGCATGCCGCCCGGCCCGTACTTGATATCGACGTCCTTCTGACGTCTCCGCTGCCGGGTCTTTTCCTTTTCAAGCAACAGACGAACCCGGCGCGTCTCGTCTGCAAGCTCCGCGGGATCGGTCTCGTTTGCACGCCGGTGAATGATCGCTCGCACGTCGGCCTCGACTTTTTTCGCCAGCTCCAAATCACCGGCGACGCCGCGGATCTTTACGTACGCGAGCCATTCCCATATCGACGCCGTCTCGCGCATATATTCGGTGAACGCACCCGCAGAGATCGAGCTTTGCCCGTTCTTGCCGTACGGCCGCAGGCGAAGATCGACGCGATAGATGCTGCCGTCACGCGTCATGCTCGACAGAGTGGTAACGAAGATCTCGGCGGCTCGGCCGTAGAACTCGGCATGCGTGACGCCTTCAGGAATATTGCTGCCGCGTTTCTGCCGGTCGTCGTAAACGAGCACGAGATCGAGATCGGATTCGTAATCGATGGCACCGCCCCCGAGCTTGCCGAGACCCATCACGGCGAGCGGGAGATCGTGGATGGCTGACTTGTATCGCGTCGCAAGTTCGCCCCGCGTGACGTCGAGGGCCGTTTCGATACTCGCCTCGGCGAGAGCCGTCTGAGCGCGTTTCGCCTCAACGGTGTCTATCCGATTTTCAAGTTCATTGATCTTTATCTCGCGTAAAAGTTCAGCCCATCGCCGACGGAAGGCTCCGAGACGATGACCGAAATCGGATTCGACTGAAATGGCATCGCTCAACTGCTTGATGTATTCAACGCGAGTGCTCGGGGCGTCAAAGCTCCCCTCCTTACGAAGGAGGGGTGTAAGCGGCTGCCGCTGACGGGGTGGTTCTTTAAGTTGCGCAATGGCAGAAGCAGCCGGATCCGAGTCATCGGATATGAGAGAACCACCCCGCCGCTGAAGCGGCACCCCTCCTTCGTAAGGAGTGGAGCTCGAGGTGAACACGCGCTCGAATATCCGGTGTACGTTTCCAGTCTGCTTCTTGATCTCGCCATCAAAAGCCGCCACCGTCTCGCATCGCATCCGTCGTGCGACCAGCGTCCGGCGCTCCGGCTCGTCCGGGACCGTGTGGGTCTGCAAACCGTTCTCCATTTGAAGGACGTGCTCGAGGTGGCGAAGGAATTCGTACGCGTTAAAAAGTTCGGTCAATTCAGACTCGCTGATCAGATCGCGGTCGGCAAGACGAGTCAGCGAGATCAGCGTGTGCGGCGCGCGCAGCCAGCGGTCGTCGCCGCCGTACGCGAGCTGCAGTGCCTGCGAAATAAACTCGATCTCTCGAATCCCGCCGCGTCCGAGCTTCACGTTGAACCCGCGATCCGCTTTCTGCTCACGATCGATCAGTTGTTTAGAAAGTCGGACGCTTTCGAGCGCTCGAAAGATAATTTCGGGCACCACCCCGGCCTTCGGCCACCCCTCCTTAGACAAGGAGGGGAGCCGCTCGAACTCCCCTCCTTGGCTAAGGAGGGGTGGCCGAAGGCCGGGGTGGTGCCCGAAATTATCTTTCGAGCGCTCGAAAGCGTCCGACTTTCTAAACAACTGATCGATCGTGA
>JBKKAS010000201.1:0-14075 GCA_046714595.1 Pyrinomonadaceae bacterium
CGCCGATGTGCTTGCGAAGGGCGGCGAGATCAAATGCCTTGTCGTGAAAGGAAAAACCGATTACTCGCGAAAGCAGCTCGACGAGCTGCAGGAGTTCGTCAAACGCTACGGTGCCGGTGCTCTGGCGTGGATAAAGTTGGGAGAAGAGACGACCTCGTCGTTGCTCAAGGTTCTTGGCGAAGCTAAGATCGCCGAGCTTGCTTCGGCCTCTATGGCGGAGAAGGGTGACATCGTCTTGATCGTAGCCGGCACTAGATCTGTTGTCGCCGCATCGCTCGGCGCTCTCCGCAATGAGATCGCTCGGCGCGAGATTCTGATCGATCGCAGCCGTTACGAAGCTCTGATCGTGACCGAGTTTCCCATGTTCGAGCACGATGAGGGAACCGACCGCTATCTGGCGGCGCATCATCCGTTCACATCGCCGATGGATGAAGACATGGAGATGTTCAGGCACGCGGTCGAGAACGATGCCGAGCATCACCTGCTCGGGCAAGTTCGCGCGAAGGCTTACGACGCGGTCATCAACGGCTACGAATGCGCGGGCGGCTCGATCCGGATACATCAGAAGGCGATCCAGGACCTCAACTTCAAAGCACTCGGCATGACGCCGGAAAGCGCTCGTGCGCAGTTTGGATTTTTCCTCGACGCGCTCGAATATGGCACGCCTCCGCACGGCGGTTTCGCCGCCGGCATCGAGCGGACCTGTATGATCCTTTGCGGTACCGAAAACATCCGCGACGTAATGGCGTTTCCGAAAACCGCCTCGGCTCAGGACCTGATGATGGACTCGCCCGGTGTGGTTGATGAGGGACAGTTGGAGGAGTTAGGGATCGCAGTTGCCCCGGATCGGGAATAGCAGAAGGCTCGCCACTACATGCGCAGGTCAAGAAGGCCACATTCTTATAAGGCTGACTTTTAATGAACAAACCCACAAAAAATACCGTAGACTAGCTTCGAAGATGCCGAAGAAGTTCGATACAAATCCCCTCGATCCGGATTTTCCGCAAAAGGCGAAGGCGGCCGCCGCTGGGTATGAAGCGCCGCGGAAGACGCCGTTCAGCACCGCGGAGTTTCCGCCGGCTCCGACAACTATCACCCAGGACGAGACGCGGCGGTTTAGCGAAGCCGATTTCCACGCATACTCTTACTCCCAGCCGCAGCCCGTCGCGCATTATCCGGCGGCGAATATGTCGGATATGAATCGTGCGTCGGAGCGGAAGGTTGCGAAGACGGGCGTGCCGGAAAAGTGGTTGATCGGCTTGCCTTATCTGCCGTTCTATATCGGCCTCGTTGCGGGTGCGATACTACTGCTCCTGATCCCGAAAGAAGAAACAAAGGTACGCTTTCACGCCGCGCAGGGTTTGGCTGCCCATCTCGGTATCCTGATCGTAACAACCATCCTGGGCTTCATCGGCGGGCTTGCTGATCTCGGCGGCCTGATCTTTTCGATCGTCGCGACGATCATGCTGATCATCTTCGCGATCAAGGCCTGGAAAGGTAAGCCGGTTCACATCGATTCGGTCGACGATCTGACAAACTGGCTCGAAGAAAAGATTGGGCCGGTCAAGTCCTAACTCTTGTTTCCTAAGACTTCCCTTAGCATCCCGGCGTATTCGCTAGAGAACATCCATCGGTGGGTCGGCCGCTTCTATTGTCCTGCTCTTGATCCACGCAGTGACAACCAGGAATATCGCGAGCCCGATCAACGCAAGCGAAGTCACGCCGTTTATGAGCTTGATGTCGAAGCCCTGAGTCACCTGCAGGTTGCCGTAGACCATTGCACCCAACGCCCAGAGTGTTATCGCGAGAACGAACAGCATCGGGATGAGTGTGAAGGCGATACGCCGCCTCGCTTTATAAAGCCATGCGGTGATCGAGAGCAGTGTGAGCGCCGCCAGTAGCTGGTTCGACGCGCCAAACAGCGTCCAAAATTCCACATATGATCCCGGCTTAGCGAAGAAGATCAGCGCGAAGGGTAGGGCGACCGTCACGAGCGTGCCGACGAGCGCACCGACATGGCCGGGAATACCCAGAAGCTCCTGGATCAGATAACGGCCAAGCCGCATTGTTACGTCGAGTGTGTCGAAGACAAATGTTGAGAAGGCCATCGCGCCAAACGTGATCGCAAACTGAAGATTGTCCTTGCCGATCACCAGCGTTAGGAAATTCCCGATACCGTTGCCGTAGATCTTCCCCGCCGAAAGCGATTTGCCGTCCGATCCTACGAGGGCATCGCTCGTCGCGATCATCACCGTCACGAGCGCAATGAAAGCAACAAATCCTTCGGCCAGCATTCCGCCGTAGCCGACGGGTTGAGCATGAGTTTCTTTATCGATCTGCTTGGAAGTGGTGCCGGAGCACACAAGGCCGTGAAATCCGGAACAGGCTCCGCACGCGATCGTGACGAAAAGAAACGGGAACAACATTCCGGTCATTCCACCTACGTCGAACGATTTGAACGCCGGCTGCTGGATCGAATAACCGCCGAAGAAAATGCCGATCACGCCAACGATGATCGCTGTGTAGAGCACGAATCCGCCGAGATACCCTCGGGGCTGCAGCAACGCCCAAACCGGCAGCAGCGACGCGACAACGCAATAGAGAAGGATAACGATCGCCCAGGTCTGATGGCCGTAGCTGAGCAAGTATGAGTATTCTGTCCCGACGTACGAAAGCGCGAACGTCGCCGGAACGAAGATGATCGTCGCGAGCCAGAGCGGCGGCTTGATAAATCGCTCGACCAAACCCAACACGATCGACAGACCGAGATACAGGACGCTGGCCAGCGCCACAGCACCGCCCGGATTAAAACGCGTCTCACCCGCAAGCGCTTCATCACCGGCGACGAAGGTTCCGGCGGTTATATCAGTGAATGCAACGGTGACATAGACAAGCGCGATCCAGATAAATGCCATCATTGCACGTCCCGCGCCGAGACCGAGCTGGTCGCGGGTGATCTCGGCGACACTCTTTGCACTGTGGCGTATGGATGCCGTAAGAGTCGAGAAGTCATGCACGGCCCCGATCAACACCACGCCGAGCGCGATCCATATCAGGCAAGGCAGCCAGCCGAATGCAACGCATGCGATGATCGGCCCGGCGATCGGCCCGGCCGCGGCGATGGCTGAAAAATGTTGACCGAAAAGATAGAACGGCCGCGTCGGAACATAGTCCTCGCCGTCGTTCAGATCGTGTGCCGGAGTGGCTCGGCGATCGTCCAAAACAAACTGCTTTGCGATCCAGCGTCCGTAGCCGAAATATCCGATAACAAGCCAGGCGATGAATGCGACTGCGAGAATTGTCAGCATAGGTTTTCGAGGGGAGTTCGAGCGAGATAAATTTACGAAAGAAAGTGATAAGTGACAAGTGACGAGTGACAAGTGACAAGTGACAAGTGACGACAAAAGGGTTGATAATTAGGAGCAAATACTCGGGATGGAGAACAAGCACAACGAGAGCTTGTCACTCGTCACTAGTCACTTGTCACTCGTCACTCGTCACTTATTATGAAATCACTGCAAGAAACTTATTCACCGGACGGTATCTGTTTCGGCTGCGGCCCAAAGAATGAAAGGGGATTACATATTCGAAGCTTTGTCGAAGGTGACGAGGTCGTCGCCGAATGGCGTGCGGAGCCGCATCATCAAGCCTTTCCCGGTGTACTGAACGGCGGCATTATCGGGGCGCTGCTCGATTGCCATTCGAACTGGGCGGCCGCGTGTCATCTAATGCAAAAGCGCGGCGAGACGCAGGCACCCTGCACGGTTACGGCGGATTTCTACGTCAAGCTTTTGCGTCCGACGCCGGTCGACGGCGTGATCACGCTAAAGGCGCGAGTCGTTGAATCAACCGACGACCGTGCTGTAGTCGAGGCCGAGTTGATCGCGGATGGGAAAGTGTGTGATACCTGTCGCGGAACTTTCGTCGCGGTAAAAGAAGGACACCCGGCTTTTCATCGATGGTGAGCATGGTCGCCGATCGCTTCTTCCTTTTTTCCTCTTCTTCATCCTCTTCCGTGGTCGTTCCGAGTCAGACCGCCGAAAAAGATGAAGAAGAGGAATTCGGCGTGTTCGGTGTTCGCTTTTATTTGAATAGCTTCTCGAGTTGTCCGTCGAATTCCGCGCTCAGCCCGAGTTTTTCCAGCCACGCCCGCTGCTCCCGCATCAACGCTGGAAGATGGACGACATCTGACAACGCATAGTCCACTAGCTCATCAGTCCACACTCCGTCCCAGGCCTTATTGAATTTTGTTCGGTGCGATTTTTCCAGATCAACGGCGAAATAACGATAAAGCGTTTCAGCAAGTGACGCTGACTGGTTGGCGCCGCGCGTAAGTACCCTCTCAGCGAGCATCGTATCGAAAATGTTGCGAACTTCAATTCCGACTGCGCCGAGAAAATCCAGATCGAACCTGGCGTTGTGAAAGATCTTTACAATCGCTACATCGGCAAGCAGATCGATCAATCGGCCGAGCGGAACGCCCTCGCTCAACGGCACAAGAACATTGAACTCGCCGTCAGAAAATTGGATCGAGAACATCTTTCCATACCGCGGATTGAGAGACGAGGTTTCAGTGTCACAGCCGAGCGTCGCTGCCGTGGAAAGACGCGAATACGCTAGATCGATCTCTTCGGGCGTGCGCGCAACGAGAATATTCACAATACAGATATTACGCCACGTGTCGGTAGCCCGCACGTAAGTAGGGGCTTTGCCCGCCCAGAGAGAGAGCCCTTACCTACGTGCGGGCTACTGACACTTCTGCAAAATGTATTAAGCTATTCGGCAACTTATGCTCGATCCACTTACCGAAGTCGAGGCCCGGGTACTTGGCAGCCTCGTCGAGAAGCAACTGACGACGCCGGAATATTATCCGCTGACGTTGAACGCACTCACGGCCGCTTGCAATCAAAAGAGCAACCGCGATCCGGTGATGTCGTTGAACGACACCGCAATTCTCGCTGCGGTCGACAGCCTGCGCGATAAGAACCTTGTCTATCTCTATTACGGCAGCAGCAGCCGGGCGGTGAAATATAAGCACATGCTGCCGAGCGTTTACGATCTGGACGCGGCAGGGGTCGCCCTCGTCGCCGTACTTCTCTTGCGCGGACCGCAGACGATTGGCGAGCTTCGCGAGCGAACCGGTCGGCTTCACGAATTTGCGGGCCTTGGCGAGGTACAGGAAACCTTAGACGCGCTTATTCGTCGGGACGAGCCGATCATCTTAAAGCTCCAACGCCAGCCTGGCCAGAAAGAAGCTCGGTACGCTCACTTGCTCTGCGGTAAAGTTGAGCAGGAGAATATCGCGGTGACCCGCGCGTCCGCACCCGCGCCGGCCGGCGGCGGGCCGGACCGAATCGGACAGCTTGAAAATGAAGTTGAGAAGCTGCGAAATGAGTTTGCAGCGCTGCGCGATGAATTCGGAGAGTTTCGAAAACAATTCGACTAAGAGATCCCTAAGCCTCGGCGGTATAGTGGTCGAGCACTTCTCGCAATCGGTCAGGCTGAACAGGCTTATAGATGACGTCGGAGCAGCCGGCCTTTAACGCCTCATCTTTTATGTCGCTGTACGCCGTGACCGCGATGATCGGGATCAATCGGTCCGTCTTTTTGTCCTGGATCAGCTGGGCGACCGATAGACCGTCGAGCAACGGCATGCCGATGTCCATCAGGATAAGATCCGGCATAAACTCATCGGCCTTATCGATAGCCTCATACGGCCCGGCGGCCTCGATGACCGAGTAACCGAATTTCTCGATCATGAACCTTAATAGCGTCCGCGTATCTTCGTAATCTTCAACGATCAAAACCCGCTTTTTCATAAGCACCCTGTTGAACCTCTTTTAACATTCTAGCTGTTGTCCCGTTTACGGAGCAACAGCTATTTGGGCCGAATCTGAAGATATTTCGAGGGTGTCAGCATTATCGAGATGTCTTCGCTATTCCTAAATTCAACAAGCTTCGCAACTTACGCGGGATCCGGCTTGCGAATGACAAAAGGCCGGATCGCGGCCTCAGACCGCGTCTCCCGTTACAAGCGAACTAAATGAAGCGTCGATGAATTTGAAGTGCCGTTCTGAGTCGTCGCGGATCGCGCCCAGCTTTTCGTAAAACTTTACCGCCGGCATGTTCCATTCCAGCACTTGAAAATCGATCCTCTCGAAACCGCGCTGTTTTGCAAGACGTGCGATTATCCTGACCATCGCCGCCCCCAGTCCGTTTCGGCGATAATCGTCGGCAATAAAAATATCTTCGAGATAATAACCGCACTGCCCGCGAAAGCTGGCGAAGTAAGGATAGAACATCGCATAAGCAACCGGTTCCCGATCGTGAAACGCGACCAACCCCTCGACAAAAGCGTCATCACCGAACATCACGTCCAACAGCCGCTTCTCTGTGATCTCGCAGTAATCGCCAAGCTTCTCGAATTCGGCGAAATCGCGCATCAGGCGCACGATGGCGGGAATCTCGTCGGGTGTCGATTTGCGAATTTGTATATCCATAAAAAAGCCGTGCCCGGATCAGGATATTACCAAGCACGGCGGATGATTTCTAACTCCCGACGACTAACCTTTACGTCTGGGAGGAGTGACTTTCTGTGGAGCCAGTTTCTGAACGTTTTTTAGCTCCTCGATCGTCGCTTTAATGTCTGCCTTGAGTCGATGCGTGTCCGGCGCGGTGTCGGCAAAACGCTGCAGGTAGTTAAGACCCTCCTGGAGGACTACCTTGTCCGGCGGCTCACTAATCGAACCGTCGGTGTAAAGGGCTAGTCCAAGCCCCGCAATGGCGTCCAAATTATCGGGAGACGTCTCCAAAATCTTGCGAAAAGCGGCGGCGGCATTCTTATATTCAGCGGCTTCGTTCATGTTATTGGCATAATTCAGAAGAGCCGTCGCCAGCTTGGCCTTATCCGTTTCTGCGATAACGTATTGCTCCAAAATCGAGTTCGCCACCGATATTCGAGCAGGATCCTTAGCGATCTTCGCAGCCAACCCGTGCGTCTCCACGGCGAATGTAAGCAAAGTCAGACGCCTCAACGGTAAGTTCTTTTGCTCATTCGCGTCCGCACCCGCTGCTCCGTTTTTCAGGACTTCGAGACCCTTATCAAAGGCAGCGAACGCACTGTTAAAATCTGCCCTGTTTTTCTCCAGCGCAGCGGCCCTTGCGGCAGCATCGCCTTTCAGCGCCGCGTTATATGCAAGCACTGCGCGTTTTTGATATGCAAGGCCCTTGTTGCCAAGAAAGATCGGAGCGCTTCCGATGAAATCCGGCGCGGCGTCGATGCCTTTATCATATTCGACGATCGCCAGATCGTAGTTCTGGGCGTTGAATGCGTCGGCTCCGGCCTTAACCGCAGCGTTGATGACCTTGTTAGAACTCTCGGCCTTCTGATTGGAATTTGCGACCTCCGCAATTTTCTTCTCGTTCTCGGCGAGCTGCTTCTTCTGTTCTTCAGTCAAACCGCCCGGCGTGCTTGAGACAGTCTTCGCGGCTTGTCGCACCTCGGCTTCGGTCGGCCTGCGACCGTCGCCTTCCGAGACGATAATGACCACATTCTCCATGTTTGCTTTGACGTCCGGCTGGATCTGCGGGCGAATACCAGGGCCGCTTATGGAAAGTACGTACCTTTGCCCCAGTGGTAAGCCAACGAAACCGAATTCGCCGCGTTTGTTGGTCTTGGCATCAGGCAATTTGCCTCGGTCAATGTCGGTGCGAAAAGCCTCGACAATGGCGTCGGCGACAGGCACCGTCGTGCCGTCCGCTTTCTGCAGTTTTACCTCGCCGCGGACCGGACCGTTCTGGGCCATTACCGCTGTGCCAGCCAGCAAAAACACGAGTATTGTTAAAAAAGAAGTGAGATAATTTTTTCCAAACATTATTTGAGCCTCCGATCGGATGAAAACCCGAACCTATGATGCGACTATCGCCAGGTGCGTTTGATAGATTTTCATCATTCTAACCCGAAAACATCGGAAATTTGAAGCGATGCCATCGTCTGGGTCAAAATCCCCGAAACGGCATATTCCTTATCGGGCGAACGCTGTGGTAACTTTAATTTTTCCTGCAATGACCTAGTGTGAGACAACCGGTGAACCGAATTTACAATTTTAGCTCCGGGCCAGCGGTTATGCCCCTGCCGGTATTGGAAAAAGCTCGGGACGAACTTCTTTCGCTCAACGGTATTGGAATGAGCGTGATGGAGATAAGTCACCGCTCAGACGAGTTCGCCGAGATTCTCGCGTTGGCCGAGCGAGGTCTGCGCGAGCTTCTTAGCGTGCCCGGAAACTACAAGATCCTTTTTCTCCAGGGTGGAGCGTCACTGCAATTCTCGATGGTCCCGATGAACTTTCTGACGTCCGGGCGAACAGCCGATTATATCGTAACCGGCGCCTGGGGAGTTAGGGCTGTTGCGGAAGCGAGGCTCGCCGGTAGCGTCAATGTAATTCACTCGACGGAAAAAACCGGGTTCCGCTCGGTGCCCGATCCGTCTGAAATCCGGTTTTCTTCAAACGCGGCTTACATTCACTACACGTCCAACGAAACGATTGACGGCGTGGAATTTAAGTACGATCTGGACGGCGGCGGAACTACGGTCGTATGCGATGCGTCATCGAACATTCTGTCTAAGCCATTCGACATTGAAAGGTATGCCCTCATCTATGCGGGTGCTCAGAAGAACATCGGACCGAGCGGCGTTACGGTAGTTATTATCCGCGACGATCTGCTCGAGCAGGTTCCCCCGGATCAACCGGCTCTTCTCGATTATCGGAACATCGCGCAACAGGATTCGATGGCGAATACTCCGAACACCTGGGGCATTTATCTGATCGGTCTGGTCTGCGACTGGTTAAAAAATGAAGGGGGCGTCGCGGGCATCAAGTTGCGTAACGAAGAAAAGGCCGCGCTTCTTTATAACTTTATTGATTCAAGCGACGGGTATTATGTTGGGCACGCCGAAAGAAACTGCAGGTCGCTGATGAACGTTACTTTTAGACTGCCAACGAGCGATCTCGATGATAAGTTTTGTACGGACGCAGCGGAGCGCGGACTGAACGGCCTTCGCGGACATCGCTCGGTTGGTGGAGTGAGAGCGTCCATCTACAATGCGTTTCCGCGCCAGGGCGTCGAGGCACTCGTCGAGTTTATGCAGGATTTCGCTGCCCGAAACGGCTAAGACTAGCCGAGCACGATCCCCAGTATTTCCACTAGTTGATTTTCTTCCGCTTCCTGAACGGTCCTTAGATCGATAAGAACTGCGTCGTTTTCAATCCGTGCAACGACCGGCGTTTCCGCGCTTCGTAATTTCTTTTCGATCTCGGCGGCCGACATTCTCGAATGTTGCAGGACGATAAGTGTCGTCGCCGGCTTGGCCGCCGGGGCCGAACCACCACCTACAACCGATTCACCCGGGACGATGTTGATCGAGATTCCCATCGCGTTTCCGACTGCCTCATCCAGCCGTTTTGCAAAATCGCGCGTTCGGGTTTCGAGCTCCGTGTTCGTCATGGCAAGCATTCGCAGTACGGGGACGCTCTGCTCCGCGTCTTCGCGTAAGTACGATTCCAGCGTTGCTTCGAGCGCGGCGTAGCTCAACTTATCCACACGCAGTGCGCGATACAGTGGATGCTTTCGGATCTGCTCGATCAGATCCCGGCGTCCGACTATCATGCCGGCCTGACTGCCGCCCAGCAGCTTGTCGCCGCTGAACGTTATTATGTCGGCCCCGTCGGCGATCGCTCGGCCGATGAGTGGCTCGTCGGCGAGTCCGAACCTGGTCAGATCGATCAATGCACCCGACCCCGCATCCTCGTAAAGCAAAACTCCTTTACGGTGCGCCAGTTCAGCAAGATCAGCGAGCGAAGGCTTTTCGGTGAAACCAACTATCTTGTAGTTCGACGGATGAACACGCATCACCAGTTTCGTATTCTCGCTAAATCCTTTTTCGTAGTCGGTGAGCTTAGTCCGATTGGTTGTCCCGACCTCCTTCAGCGTGGCTCCGGATTGAGTAAGTACATCGGGGATTCGGAAATCGCCGCCGATCTCTACAAGCTCGCCACGTGACACGATCACCTCGCCGCCCTCGGCGAACACCTTGAGCACGAGAAAGGCTGCCGCCGCGCAGTTGTTTACCACGAGTGCCGCTTCCGAGCCGGTTATCTCGATTAACAGACTCTCGACATACGCGCCGCGCTTTCCGCGCGCGCCCGCGTCCAGATCGTATTCGAGGGTGCAGTATCCGGCGGCATTCGCGACAGCTTTTATCGCATCCGTTGAAAGCGGTGCGCGCCCAAGGTTTGTGTGGATGACCACACCGGTAGCGTTGATCACCTGGCGAAGGCGCGAGCTCCGTCGCGAAGCCACGAGTTCCTCGAGCCGCTTCGATGCGTCGGCGAGTAAGCTTTCCTTCGAATAGATCTCCGTACGACCCGAATGCGCAGAAATGCTTTCCACAAGTTCCTTTCGAATCGACTCAATGGCCGTCCGGGCGAGCGCCGTTAGAGCCTTTCGCCCGACTCCCTTCATCGAGTGCCGCGCCGAGGGCGTTGTCAAAAGCTCGTCGGTTGCCGGAAGCATTCTCAAGGCGGCGGCGGATTCTGCGGCCTGCGGATTTCCCATTTTTGTAGTTTAACTAACCTGAAGAAAAAAGTGCGTTTTCATTTCCCGATTCCTGCTATACTTTTACCGGTTCTCGTCCGTTTTATCCCCGCCAGAGGTCCCAGAACATGCCCCCAAAAAGCACCAATCTTTATCGACAGACCCCAACCCGTCTCGAAGAAGCCGCTGCCGTCGACAAGCTGCTCGGAAAGTTAGAGGACGACGTTCGGCGCCTAAAGATCGAGTTCGACATATTTTTCAACGGTGCCGTAAAGCGGCCACCTCTTGAAGCTCAGGCCCGGCTTGAATCGCAGATAAAAAGGCTGATGGACAACCGCAGTTTGTCGTATGCACAGCGTTATAAGCTCAACTCACTCATCGGGCGATTCACCAGTTATCGCGAGCTATGGCGCCGGACACTTCGGGCAAAAGGCGAAGAGCTGGGATAGACACCCGATCATTCAAAGAAAAAAGCGAACAGTGAAATTCACCGTTCGCTTTTTTCATATACTGCCGTTCCTTTAGGAGACTCGGAAGCAGTCCTCACTCGAACGCCGTCAGGCGGCGAGCTTAAATACATTCTCGGCCTGGGGGCCTTTTGGACCGTTGGTCACTTCGAATTCAACCTCCTGGCCTTGGATCAAAGTTTTATAGCCCTCGCCCGAGATCGCGCTGTAATGCACGAAAATATCCTGCTCACCGGGCTGTTCAATAAAGCCATAACCCTTTGCGTTGTTGAACCACTTGACCATACCGACTGTTTTAGACATTGTTTCTAATTCCTCCTAAAAACTTCAAAGCACTAGTGATCTTTTGATCGGACAGCTCCGATTAAAACAAGAAACCGATTCCACGCACGCCATGCGATCGCGTACACGGAACCGGCGAAAATCTTGTGTGGACATGTGTCTTTGCAAACAAATAACAAATCTTAAACCGCAAGATTATCCCGTACGAAGTTGGGTTTTTATTGGTTGACGAATGAGAATTTACTCATATTTGATACTTCTGTCAAGATGTTTCTTGGGTTTTCCACAGGAAATATCAAAATTGACATAGCCTAGTGCATAAACGAAGATTAGGCTTGATTTTATCGGTCGATCTGAATGATTTTCGATGGCACACGAATACGGAAAAGGCGCCACTCTTTCTTACAACAAATATCTAAAAGTTCCCGAGCTTATCCAGCTGCAGGGAAAGCTGTCAGACCCCCCGAGCCACGATGAACTGCTTTTCATAATCATTCATCAAACCTACGAACTCTGGTTCAAGCAGATACTCCACGAGATCGACGCAACCATAAAATGGCTGAACGAGGGCCGCACCTTTCGTGCGAACCACAGCCTGCGCGCCGTTGTCGGCATCGAGAAGGTGCTGGTCACGCAGATCCACCTGCTCGAGACCATGGCGCAGATCGGCTTTTTGGAATTTCGCGACAAGCTAAACCCTGCAAGCGGATTTCAATCTATGCAGTTTCGCGAGCTCGAGTTTGTGTCAGGACAGAAGAACGAAAAGATTCTCGAGGCGTTCAAGGATGACGAGTTTGCATACGCCCGGTTGAGCGAGCGATTGGCTGAGCCCGGTTTAGACGACGCGTTCTGGGGGCTGCTCGGACGCGGCGGATTCGCGGTTGGTTCACGAGAAGAGCGAGTGCAATCGATCGTAGAGATATTGACCGATCCCGAAAAGCACGCTGATTTTTTCAGCATGCAGGACCTGCTCGTCGACCACGACGAGAACATCGCTCTCTGGCGATACCATCACGTACTCATGGTCGAGCGGATGCTCGGGATGAAGCCTGGAACGGGCGGCTCGGAAGGCGTGGGGTATCTGATGACGACGCTGACCAAGAAATTCTTCCCGGAGATATGGGAAGCCCGGACGCATTTGAAATTGTCAGAGCCCCCAATGAAAGACTAGACGCCCTTTTGTCACCGACCCTCGTTCCCCAATCTGTCCACGCTTGTCACCACGATCCGGTCAACCTTCCGGTCGGCCGAAAGTGTGATCGATCTTTCCACCGCCGGAAGTATCGAGTAGCTCCATCCGTCTTTGTCCTTTGCATAGACAATGAACCAAAACGCCTTAACGCGACCTCGCTCGGTCCAGCTTGCTCGTACGTATTGCGTGTCCCGAGAGATCGTTATCTTCGGCGGGGCCGGCCTCGCCGATTTGATCCAGGTGAACTGAGGCACGACTGCATCGCGCACGTATATCCGATCGCGCAAATCACCCTGAATTCCGCCGAGGTCGTTTCTAAGTGATTTAAAGCTAAAAAAAACCGCACCAGTTGTTTCCGGTGTGAGCCGTGTCCGCTCGATCTGACTCGCGATCTCACCGGTCGTGAACGTCGGTGTCGATCCGATCCGATAAGCCGCGACACCCGGCCATACGAATCGGCGCTTTGTGTTTTGCTCCTTCCACCAATTCAACAAGACGGGAAAACTTTGGCCTTTGCGAGCCGTCTCCCAGTAGAGCTGTGGTGAAAGATAGTCGACCGTTCCGTCCTGAAGCCACTTCCTCGCATCCGCGTACAACTGTTCATATGCATTGAATCCGGTGATGCCTTTTTCCGGCATCGGCTTCCAGATACCGAACGGTGAAATACCGTAGACGATCTGAGGCTTGATCCGCTTTATGGTTCGGCCCACGTCAGCGATGAAGATATTCACATTCGCTCGACGCCAATCGTCGCGGCCAAGCTTGCCTCCCGTCTTCTGATAGGCCTGCCAGTTCACTTCGTCGGGAAAATCGATCTTGTTACCGGCCGGATCATTCTCGGCATACGGGTAGAAGTAGTCGTCGAAATGAACGCCGTCGATATCGTAACGCCGAACGACATCGGCGATAACGTCGATCGAGTGCTGCTGGCCTTCGCGCGAAGTCGGGTCAAGCCACATGTATCGTCCGTATGAGCGAACGATCGAGGGCTTAGTTTTCGAAACGTGATCACTCGACATCGTTTTCGCCGCCGGGTGATACGCTCGGTACGGGTTGAACCATGCGTGAACCAGAATGCCTCGACGATGTGCTTCGGCAACGAGAAATTCGAGCGGATCGAAATCCTGCGGTTTTCCCATCTCGCCGGTCAGGAATTCCGACCATGGCTCGATCCTTGATCGATAGACCGCATCGGTCATCGGCCGCACTTGAAAAATGACGGCATTGAGCCGCAACTTTTTTGCCAGCTCGAGCGCGTCTGTCAGTTCCGCTTTTTGTTGATCTGGGGAGAGCCCTTTCTTTGTTGGAAAATCGATATTATCGACCGTCGCGATCCAGACAGCTCGGAATTCGCGAGCGACCTTTGGCAGCGGTTGGGCGGCGGCGGACACGGCAAGCAGAAAGAACGTAAGGACAAGCTTCATACAAATTCGGCGAAAACCTCATTCGAAAATAACATGCCTCGTCGAGTCAACTTGAGCCGATTTCCTGACAATTCGACCAGTTGGCTCTCGGTGAGCCTTTTGATCTCGTCGTCGTAT
>JBKKAS010000202.1:0-5151 GCA_046714595.1 Pyrinomonadaceae bacterium
TTACGTTGTCGATCGAGATCTGGAGATAATCCAAGCCCGCTTCATTCAGCCTCTTCACTTTTTCGGGCTGGAAGTAATAACCGTTCGAGATCAGCCCCGCGATCATTCCGTGGTGGCGAATACGAGCGATGATCTCGTAGATCTCGGGATGCATCATCGGCTCGCCGCCTGAGATCGTGATAACCGAAGAACCGAACTCAGCGAGCTTGTCTATGCGTTCAAGCATCACGTCGATCGGCACCGGATCGCTAGTCTTATCGTATTCGTTGCAGTATGTGCAGGACAGATTGCACCGACGCATCGGCACAATGTGTACCAGCACCGGATGCTTGGTCGAGGCGAACGCCCGAACGGTGTGCCGGACACCGCGTGTAAACCTGCTGAAACTGCTTGCCTTTGGCATTGTTGTAAATAGGACTGCTGACCGAACCTGTAATTATAGAAGTTGAAACCGTCGTTTTCAAACCATGATAAAGGGCTCCGGCACTGGTCGTGCTGAAGCCCGGGAAAGGAAACAGAACTTCTTAATTAGCCCTGAACTATCGACGTTCCCTTAGGCGGACTGATCTTAAACAAGCTTGCCTTTACCGTCGCGTTTCGCTTGATATTGGACAGCAGGATCGTTGTTGTGTCGTTATTCTTTTCAGTAATTCTTGTCTGAACGGGCATCCCGTCCGCGTTCACCCAGAGGTCCGCCGACTTATAGCTCGTCGCCTTCTTCGGTGTTAGTTCGAGGTGGAATGTGCTGACGCCACCTGTGACCGTTTCATCACCGACATATCTGACCGTGTAATTTTCGCTGAGCTGCGTCTTCGACATCGTCATGAAAGCCAGTGCACCGCCGGTTTTCGCATTTCCCTTTGCGCTCTCTACCTTTCCGACTATCGCCTGATTCGCCTTTGGCCTGTACAAAACATACTGGCCATTCGCGACCGCAAGATGTTCGACCAGCGGCTTCGCCCAGTCGATACGCACATAGATCTGCTGTTGCGACTTTCCGGGCAAATAATTGAGCTCGCCTTCGGACAGATCGTTCTCATTCAACACAGAGTCGTGCTTAGCCATCTTGATATCGCCCTTCAAACTCGTAAGCGATTTGTTGTTGTCGTCCATCCGCTTGAGGATCTTTCTCAAGATGTCCTGTGCGGACGTTTCAGTGGCGGCGGAATTAAACAGAAATATGATCGCGATTGCCGGGAGTATAAATCTAAAATATTTATTCATAAAAACGTTAAACTCCTAAATAAAAAAGTTGGAGCTTTTTAAGAGTCACTCACCTTAGAGCCTAATATAATATCCAAAATCTACCGAATTTCAATCTCGTAAACAGTCTCACCACCCGCTGTAAGCCGCTCTCGCCACTGGACTACCTCAGCTTTCGGATTTCCGGAAAGTTCCCGGACGCGCTGCTCGAGTATTGTTTTTTCCGGAGAGAAGTCAGACTGTTTGACGACCAGACGCGTGGTTTGCGTTGCAAACGTTTCCTTTCGATTGAACCATTCCTTTGGCGTCAAAAAGATAAAGGCGACGATCAGCAGGCAGAAAATCACATAGACCGACGTTTCGCGGCTGTAGCCCCACAAGATGAATCGTTTTATTAACTCCATCGCTTGTCAGTAGGCGGTATGCAGTTGGCAGTTAACATTCGCTGCTTACTGCGTACTGCGTACTGCTTACTGCCTTCTGCCTTCTGCCTACTCCACTACCAGGCCGTCACGCATTCGGATGATGCGGGAGCAAACCGCCGCCGCCTCAGGATTATGCGTGATCATGATGATCGTCTGTTTATACTTTTCGTTCAGCTCGCGAAACATATCGAGCACGATCTTAGAATTCTCGGTATCCAGGTTTCCCGTTGGCTCGTCAGCAAGGATGATCGCGGGACTGTTGATCACAGCTCTTGCCAGTGCAACTCTCTGCTGCTCGCCGCCGGAAAGCTCAAGCGGTTTATGATGCATCTTGTCTTCAAGACGCAAGAGCCGCAACACTTCTCTTCTGTTGGTAGCATCGCGACTTCCGTTTCCGGAGTGGATCTTCTCGGCGAGCTTCAAATTGCCTTCGGCCGTCAGCGTTGGAAATAGATTGAACCGCTGAAAAACGAAACCGATCTTCCGCCGTCTGATGTCCGTTCGTTTGGCGTCGGATACCTTCGAGATATCTTCGTCATCTATAAGGATCGATCCGGTGGTCGGACTCAGAAGTCCGCCGAGCAAATGCAGCAAGGTCGATTTTCCGCAGCCCGACGGCCCCATGATGGCAACGAACTCGCCCTGTACGATCTCAAGTGATATACCTCGAAGGGCCGGAACTTCGAGCTTTCCGACAAGGTAAGATTTTGTTAGATTTTCCGTTCGTAAAACCGTTTTCACTACTGGAACCTGGTGGTCGCGGTGTTGTTGTTGCTTGTGCTGACCGGGCGCTGGGCGGTTGCTTCCTGAAGCTTTTTGTCGAGATCGACCTCTTCGAGCTCCCACGAATTCTTGAGCACAAACGCGGCTGCGGGGTACGTCTTGCCGATCGTCACATCGGCCGGAGTTTGATACGTCAACCTCATCGAATATTTTTCCTGCGGACGCGTGACGCTTATCTGAAGCGGAAGATTGTTGTATTCGCCCGTAGTCGTCAGATTCCCTTCGGCTCCGTAGACGATGTCCGATTCGATCTCGCCGCTCGCGTCGAATATTTGCTGACGGGCGAGGCGTAATCCTCCAACGCGGTCGAACCAAAAACGTCGCGAGATCATGAGTTCGCCATTAGTTCCTTTTAGGAATTCGTCGAGCAAGTAATAACCACGGGTAACCCGGTGAATGGGGGATTTCTTTGAGTGCGTTCGATCTTCTTCGACCTGAAATATCGTGCTTTGTGTATAAAGATTTGCTTCGTCAGTCGGGCGAACAAGCATCGCGTCCGTAAAATGCTGCGGACGTAAGTTTGCAAAGGCATGCACCTCTTTCGCGGCGCCGTTCGCTTCATCGAGCGTTTTTTGCAGTTTCGAATAATCAGCGTTGTTTGATCCGATGACAAACTTTTTATATTTGCCGCTGCCGCCGTCCATCAGGATCGCGACACGAAACTTCTGTCCGTCCGAAGTCATTTGTGCAACGTCGGACTTTATTACGGGCAGCTGAACCTTCAACAAGATATTGGAAGGACGCTGGACCACGACTTCACCGTCGGCGGACCGGTAAACTTCTTTACTCCCGAACTGCGCGAACGAATTGTCTTCAAATTTAAGATCCATTTTCGCCCGCATCGAACCTACGCGCGCAAAGCGGTTTACTTCGGACATTAGCTCGTCGTGAGTAGCGTCTTCTGTCTTCAGAAGCTTCGGCGTCGCCTGGTCCTGGCTCGCTTTAATACAACCCGACAAAAACATCGCGGCGGCGAGTAAAATAAAAATATATAATTGCAAACTGCTGTTTTTAATAAACATGTTCAATTTTCGATGTATCGAAAAATTGCCCTGTTGTCTTTTAATATTTGTAAAATTTGGGCGCGATGCGTATCAAGTCGAAAATAATACCACGGCAAAAGGTATAAACCTAACTCAGCAAAAGACGCGGAACAACAGGCTTTCGCCTGAAGTTTCCGCGCCCAGTGTTCGATAAATTAATTTATCCGGTAAATACCCCGGAGCCGCGAGTCAGGTAATCCTGCATCGTGTAAGCGAACATAATTGCCAACCAGAAAAAGCTTGCCATCGCCGACAGCCATATCAGCTTCGGACTCCAATATACGTGCATAAAGAACAACATCACGCACGTCGTCTTGGTGAATGCGATCAGCAACGCAACGAGAGTATTTGCACCCGGAAATATCCAGTCCATATCCACCGTAGCGGCGTAGTAGGTCAAGATCGTCCCTACAACCAGCACAGCAAAAATGCCAAGATAGCCGGGAATACCGATGTGTCCTTCACCCGATTCGATGTGTTTATCCGACATTGATTTCTCCAAACGTTTTGATTACCGGCTTTAGCCAGCGGCCGCCTGAAGGCGGGACTCAAAACAAATAACTAATGCAAAAAGTGTCTGCCGAGCAGGTAGAGCAACGGAAACAGGAATATCCAAACTATATCGACGAAGTGCCAATACAGTCCCGACATCTCAACCGGTGCGAAATACTCGTGGCTGAAGATGCCCGACCAGGCTTTCCATAGCAGCCAGGTCATTAAGCCCAGACCGACGATCATATGCAGCGCATGCAAGCCCGTCATCACGAAATAGATCCAATAGAAAATTCGGACCTTGTCGCGAAACTTGTTCGCGTCGATCTGGCCATTTGAAAAATACCCGGTCTCGATCCGCTCCGATTGAGTTAGATAAGTGCCTTTTGGATCTTGCGCCTGTTTGTCGAGGGCGTACTTAACCAGCGAGCAATCCGTCCACTGGAATTCGCCGCGTGGATTTGGATGCTCCACCGGAGGAGCATTGTGATCGACCTCCCAACACGGCTTCTCGGCCTCGTGATGAGCGGCAGCTTCTGCCTTAATTTTCTTGTTCCAACCTGTCACGGGAACCAACGCGTAATTGTATTTGTCCGTGTATTCGATCGCCTTGACACCTAGAAAGACCGCGCCGAAAAACATCGTCAGCAGGATCAGTATCACCTGCATGTTCCGGTTGCCCTTCTGCGCGTAATAAACGGTAAGGGCCATCGTCAAACTGCTGACGATGAGGACGAGGGTATTGAGGCCGCCCCAAAATGCGTCGAGGTGATTACTGCCGGCGGCGAACGCCATCGGGAATTTCGAGCGAAAGACCAGGTACACCGTAAACAGCCCGCCGAAGAACATTATTTCCTGCACGAGGAACATCCACATCCCGATGGATACGGACTCCTCTTGCTGCTTCATGTCTTCGAACTGATGCTGAAGACCAGGCTGATGGTAATGCTCAGTTGATTCTGCGTGTGTCGCCATGTGATTGATAATTACGAATTACGAACTTCAAATTACGCGTAATTCGTAATTCGAAATTCGTAATTAAACTGTTGTTACTAGATCCCTCCGGCGCGCCTCTTCCAGATCTAATCCGCTTTCCTCTCCGAACTCATACGCTTCCCATGTAACGATCGGGGTCTTCTCAAAATTCTCGGTCGGCGGCGGCGAGCTTGTGCGCCACTCTAATCCAGGAAGCATCCACGGATTAT
>JBKKAS010000203.1:0-1639 GCA_046714595.1 Pyrinomonadaceae bacterium
TCCAACTCGAGAGTCCATGGGCACCGACGGACGTGGCCGTCTTCGGCGACATCGTCTATGTGCTGGAGTACAGTCACACGCCGGGCGACGATCGTCTCGAGTGGATACCCCGAGTGCGGAAGATCACCGCGGACGGCAAGTCGACAATCATCATGACCGTCGATCAGATGCCCGGTGCCCGCGCGACCAAGCAGGCGGGACCATATGGATTTGGGATTTGGGATTTGGGATTTGGGATTTGGAATTTGGAATTTGGGATTTGGGATTCGGGATCTGGGATTTGGAATTTCGGATCTTTGAGACAAGTGAATTGAACTTGTCCGACGCTTTTGTTTGAACGCGGATCAGGCGGATCAGCGGATTTAGGCGGATCTGAAAACATCTAAACAGGGATGAAGGTGACGGAGGAGATTTGTGCAGCGATGATCCCTTTTATCCCCTTTATCCCTGTTCAAATTTTTCTGTATCCGCGTAAATCCGCAAACCCTTTCCAACTCGAGCGTCCGTGGGCACCGACGGACGAGGCCGTCTTCGGCGACATCGTCTATGTGCTGGAGTACCTTCACACGCCGGGCGACGATCGGCGCAGATACGACAAATAAACTGCTCCCGATAGGTGATAACGATTTCATCCCAAGCGTCGTCGACGGGACGACAGAACTCTTAAAGAATCCAGCTTCAGGTAGACCTTCCTCACGCGACTAGACCGCGGAGTTTACGCGAGAGCACCACCCCAAGGCTAAAGCCGCACCCCTCCTTAGACAAGGAGGGGAGTTCTTATGTTCCCCACCTATTTCCTTGATTCCCTTTCTGGTTTAAGGGGATGAGCTTCTTAATCCCCTCCTGGTTTAAGGAGGGGTGGCAGCCGCTTCGGTTGACGGTGTGGTGCTATTTTTCTCCAATCCTCAAGCTGTTCTGATTCGTCATCATCGGGGTCACGCCCCCGGATCTAACGACCCGTCATCTTCTGAAGGCTTTCGGGATACCGTGCGCCTTGCACTTCGATCTCCGAAGCGGCCGTGTCGATCTCGCGAAGATCCTCAGGCGTCAGCTCGATCTTCGCCGCTCCGATATTCTCCGTCAGACGGTGCTTCTTGGTCGTGCCCGGGATCGGAACGATCCACGGCTTTTGCCCGAGCAGCCAGGCGAGTGCGATCTGTGCCAACGTCGCGTTCCTGCCTTTTGCGATCTTCGCGAGCAAGTCAACAATCGATTGATTCGCTTTTCGTGCCTCGGGTGTAAAGCGAGGAACGATATTGCGAATGTCGGTGCTGTCGAAGGTGGTGTTCTCGTCGATCTTTCCCGTTAGAAAGCCTCTGCCAAGCGGGCTGAAGGGAACGAGTCCGATGCCGAGTTCTTCGAGAGTCGGAATGATCTCGGTCTCGGGCTCGCGCCACCAGAGTGAATACTCGCTCTGCAATGCAGTGACCGGCTGAACCGCATGCGCTCGCCGAATAGTTTCCGCGCCCGCTTCTGAAAGTCCGAAGTGATTTACTTTGCCTTCTTCGATCAAGCGCTGCACCGTTCCCGCCACATCTTCGATCGGCACGTTCGGATCGACGCGATGTTGGTAGAGCAGATCGATACGGTCCGTCCTCAGACGTTTAAGTGACGCTTCGGCAACCGCGCGGATATGCTC
>JBKKAS010000204.1:0-14110 GCA_046714595.1 Pyrinomonadaceae bacterium
TCGGCCGCCTGAAACTGCATATACTTGCCGGCATCGCCAAGCGCTCCCATCGAGGAACGCTTGTCCATCGCCGCTTCGACTTCCGGCGGAAGGCTGATGTTCTCGATGTAAAACTTTGTAACTTCCAGGCCGTAACCCTTGAAGTCTTCGTTGATCTTTTCGCGGATCGCTCCGCCGACTTCCTTGTACTGGGCGGCGAGGTCGAGTGCAGGGATCTTCATTTCACCCAGTGCGTCAGAAAACTCGGTGACGATCGCACGTTTCAACTGGCCGTCGATATCCTCGGTCTGAAAATGAGCGTTGGTGCCGGCGACCTGCTTTATAAACTCACCGGGATCGGCAACACGCAGGCTGTACGCGCCGAACGCACGCAAGCGTACGATGCCAAAGTCGGCGTCCCTGAGCATGATCGGGTTCGACGTTCCCCATTTCATGTCGGTGAACTGTTTTGTATTGACGAAATAAACTTCGGACTTGATCGGCGAGTTGAAACCGTGCTTCCAGGCGCCGAGTTTAGACAGGATCGGCGTGTTGCCGCCGTCGACCGTGTAGCGGCCCGGCGTGAAGACATCGGCGACCTGGCCTTCGAAAACGAACACTGCGGCCTGCGATTCGCGGACTATCAGCTGGGCCTCGTTCTTTATCTCCTGTCCGGCTACCGGAAAACGGTAAAGCAGCGTGTCTTTGGATTCGTCCAGCCATTCGATGACCTCAATAAACTGATTGAGTGCCGCTTCTTTAACCTTGTCGAGAATACTCATTTTTTCGAATCTCCTAGTGCTTGTCTTAACGATTGAATATGCCACAAAGTTCGCGGATTTGAAAGATTATAGGTCCCCCGGCGGGATCCGCTTAATCCCGAGTTTATACACTGAGGTGCTAATCCGTCGCGACGGGATCTCGCTTATAAGTGAAGAGGTAAAAGAGAAAGATCGCAGTAAATCCGCCGGTCAGATCGACCAGGACGTCGAACGGTGAACCCGTGCGAGCAGGATCAAAGCTCTGATTTGCTTCGTCAAACACGGCGACAGCCGCAAGCAGCACGATCGAGGAAATGTATCTATGGCTGCGGAGGAAATTCTGGGGAGATCCGATAAACGCGCGACATGCGAGAAGACCGAGGACTGCGTACTCAGCAAAGTGCGCGAATTTGCGAATGTAGCCGTGATATAGAAGAAGCGTTTCCTCAGGTGCGGAAGGAAAAAGAAATTCGAGGATCGGGCGAACGATCAACGAAGTGCGAGTCATGGAGCCCTGGCTGCTTGAAAGAAAGAAGATGACGCCGATCCAAATCAAAAGCGGCGCGTACAGCATTACCTGTTCGCGCCGCCCACTCTTATGTTTCTGGTTCCGAGTTTCTAGTTTCAAGTTAGCGATAACAGTTTCGGGCCGGGACTGGATAAACAACGACCAGGAACCAGAAACTAGAAACTTTACTGCGCCGCCGCGGCGCCCGAGACGACCTCGATAATTTCCTTGGTGATCGCCGCCTGACGGATCCGGTTCATGTTCAACGTTAGCGAATCGATAAGCTCACCCGCGTTCTTTGACGCCGAGTCCATCGCGGTCATCCGCGAGCCCTGTTCTGAAGCGACCGATTCGAGCATCGATTTATAAAGCTGGGTTTCGATCTGCTTCGGAAGCAGCTTGCCAAAGATCTCAGGTGCCGGCTGTTCGTAGATGTATTCGGCTTGTGCCGCCGTCTCGCTTTCCGCAGTTGCAACCGTGCGCGGGATCGGGAGGATCTGTTCGATCACCGGTTTTTGCGACAACACGGTCTTGAACTCTGTGTACACGAGGAAAACCTTATCGATCGACGTGTCTTCGGTAAATGTCTTGATGATCTTTCGTGCGATCTCGAGCGCGTCGGCGAGGTTCGCACTACCGCTTCCTGTTAGTCCGATGTATTCATCTCTCAGAACGACATCTCGACGTCTGAAAAAATCTCGCCCTTTCCGACCGACCGGGATCATCTCGGCCGACTTCGATGGGTTCTCTCTTAAGAACGCTTGGGTCGCCTTGATCACGTTCGCGTTGAACGCACCGGCCAGACCCTTATCGGCGGAGACGAGTACGATCAAGTACTTCTCATCACCACGTTCGTCGAGCAGCGGATGCGAAAATTCATCCGCGACCTTCGCGCCAAGACCGCCAAGCACTTCAGACATTTTTCGCGCAAAAGGCCTGGCGGCTAACACGCGATCCTGTGCTCGCTTCAGTTTCGCCGCGGCGACCATCTTCATCGCCTTGGTTATCTGCTGCGTATTCTTAACCGACTTGATCCGCCGGCGCATGTCTAACAAACTTGCCATAACTCAGTGACAAGTGATGAGTGACAAGTGATGAGTGTGCTTGTCACTCGTCACTAGTCACTCGTCACTACTTCCTTATGCTGCCGCAGCGGCTGTCTTTTCCCACCGGGTCGCTTTGAAATCCTCGATCGCTTCCTTCAGTGAAGCTTTCAGATCATCGTCGATGCTCTTCTTCTCGCGGAGCGTGGTCATCACCGCCGGGTGCGAATTCTCGATAAACGCTCCCATCTCTTCCTCAAAACGCTTGAGATCCTCGACCGCGATATCATCGGCCAGTCCGTTAATGACTGTCCAGATGATCAAGACCTGCTTCTCAACTTCCATCGGCTGATACTGACCCTGCTTCAAGATCTCGGTCAGACGGCGGCCGCGTTCGAGTTGCGACTGCGTTGATTTATCCAGATCGGAACCGAACTGTGCGAATGCCGCAAGCTCGCGATATTGCGCGAGGTCGATACGCAGCGTACCGGCGACCTGCTTCATTGCCTTGATCTGAGCGGCACCGCCGACACGCGAAACCGAGTTACCGACGTTGATAGCCGGCCGAACGCCTGAATTGAAAAGGTCGGATTCGAGGAAGATCTGCCCGTCGGTGATCGAGATCACGTTCGTCGGAATGTAAGCCGAAATATCACCGGCCTGGGTTTCGATGATCGGCAAGCTTGTCAGTGAACCGCCGCCCCGCGCGTCGGACATTTTTGCCGCACGTTCGAGCAGACGTGAGTGAAGATAAAAAACGTCTCCGGGATACGCCTCACGACCCGGCGGGCGTCTTAAAAGCAATGAGATCTCGCGGTACGCGGCGGCCTGCTTGGAAAGATCGTCGTAAATAGTCAGTGCATGACGTCCGTTATCGCGGAAGTATTCGCCGATAGCGCATCCCGAATACGGAGCCAGGAATTGCATCGCAGCCGGATCAGACGCTGTCGCCGAGACAACGATCGTGTAGTCCATCGCGCCGAAAACTTCGAGTTTCTTTACAACCTGCGCAACCGTCGAGGCCTTCTGGCCAATCGCGACATACACGCAGATCACGTCTTTACCTTTCTGGTTAATGATCGTGTCGATCGCGACCGCCGTCTTTCCTGTTTGGCGATCCCCGATGATCAACTCACGCTGTCCGCGGCCGATCGGAACCATCGCGTCGATCGCCTTCAGGCCCGTCTGCAGCGGTTCTTTCACCGGTTGGCGATCGATAATTCCAGGGGCGATCCTTTCCACCGAATTGTATGTGTCGGTGATGATCTCGCCTTTTCCGTCGATCGGTAAACCAAGCGCGTCGACCACACGGCCGATCATCGCGTCGCCGACGGGCACACTCATGATCCGCTTGGTGCGTTTCACTTCATCGCCTTCTTTGATCGTTTGAAAATCGCCGAAGAGTACGGTACCGACCTTGTCTTCTTCGAGGTTGAGCGCGAGGCCGCGGACCCCGTGCGGAAATTCGAGCAGCTCGCCCGCCATTACCTTTTCAAGACCGTAGATCTCGGCGATACCGTCGCCGACCTTGATCACAGTTCCAACCTCGTCCACCTTCATGGTCGAATCGAAGTTCTCGATCTGTGCACGAATGATCTCGTTAATTTCGTTAGCCTTAATTGCTTCCATATTCTTTGAGTGAATCGTAAATCGTTAATCGTGAATTGTCGCTTCTGTTCGATTCACGATTCACGATTCGCGATTCACGTTCCAATAAGTTCTTCCTTAAGATTTTCGAGCTGCGTCCTGACGGAAGCGTCATAGATCGTCGAGCCTACTCGTGTGACGACGCCGCCGATAATGCCGGCGTCGATCGCAAAATCAGGTTTCACGCGCTTGCCCGTCAGCCGCTCTAAATTCGCTTTTAGCTCGTTCCGCTGAGCTTCGGAGAGTTCCCTCGCCGAGATCACCTCGGCTGCAACGACACCGCTCCTTTCTTCGAGTATCGAGTCGAACCGTCCGCTGATCGCGACGATCTCAGTTAGCCGCCCGTTGCGGAGCAGGACGCGAAGGAAATTTGCTGTCGTCCTGGAGGGTTTCGCCTTGGCGATAAGAGCTTCGAGAACTTTCTCCTTCTTCTCGCGCGGAATGGCCGGATTACCGAACGCCCTTTGCAACTCAACGTTCGCGGCCACCAACTGTTCCCACATCCTCAGCTCGGCCTTGACCGTCTCGGTTTCGCCTGACTTCAAAACGACGTCCGCAAGGGCGATCCCGTATCGGCGTGACATGGTTTCAACACTCATTTAGTTCAACCCTCCCATCGCCTGAATGCCCGATTTCACGAGGGCAGCGTCGCTGTCGTCATTGATCCTTGAGCGGAGTTTTTCTTCAGCAAGACGGACACTCTCCTCTGCAGAAAATCGGCGGAGCTCGGCTTTAACCTGCTGGATCAACCGGTTGATCTCGCTTTCAGCCTGCTCGCGGATCTTGGCTATCTCGCTTTCTGTTTGCTGGGAAATATTCGCCTTCTCGGCTTCCGCTTCTTCTTTAGCGTTTCTAAGTATCGCGGCTTTTTCTGCGTTAAGCCCGGCAAGCTTTGCTTCGGTCGCTGTCAGCTGGGTGAGCGCCGCCTGCTTTTCTTGCTCGGCCTTGATTAGCTCTGAGCGGATCGCTTCGCGTTTTGCCTTGAACCACTCAGGCAATTTCTTGCGTCTCGCAATCCATATAAGGATCAAGACAAAGATCGCAAGGTTGACGAACTTCCAGGCTTCAAAGCCGGGAATATTCAAGTAGTCATTATAGAACTGGGTAACACCCCCGCCGCTCGCATGTTCAGATGCGGCCGCGAATAAAATTACCTTGTTGATAAAAGCAAACATACTCGGCTATGCCTTCAAAATATTCGAGCTGATCTTCTCAGCCATCGTCTCGGCTTCTTTTGCGATAACCGTACGCGTCTCAGCGGCTTGCTGCTGAATCTCGCTCTTCTCGGACGCAAGCGTTTTGGCCGTCTCGCTCTTCGCAGCAGCGATCTTACTTTGACGGCTTTCGACGGCGGAGGTGCGCTCACCTTCGATTAGTCCATAGCCCTCGCTTCGCGCGGCGAGCAGTTCTTGCGCGTACTTCGCCTGCTTCGCCTTGACCTCGCTCAAAAGCGCTTCGGCCTCGCCGCCGTGACCACCCTTATGTTTTTCTCGAGATTCGATGATGCGGTTGATCGGTTTGAAGAACGTGCGGTTGAGGACCCAGATCATCAAAAGGATCAGTGCAATATGTATGAAAAGCGTGCCGTCCGGAAAGAGCTGGATCGATTCGGCAAAAACCAGCAGAAACATATATTTCTTAAACTATTATCGCTATATTAAAACCCGCAAAAAATCGAGCTGAGCTCAAAACATAAGAGATTATCATGCAGGATTTTGACGGTCAAATGAGACGCGACGCGAGGCGCTGAGATTATCTGCTGACTCCCTTTGCGAACTTGGCGAGCTTTGCGTGAACCTCTATTCTTTCACGCAAAGCTCGGCAAGTTCGCAAAAATAGTCAAAATCGCCGCCCGAGCATAGCTCCTGTGATAAGGTTTTTCTCAATACACCATGGGACGTAAAGAAGACGCCAGTTCCGCCCGCGCTCCTCGAAATCGGACGATTTGGGTAGATGACACTGAGGCGGATACGCTGCGGGAGCACATAGTTCGGGGTTGTGGTGTTACCGTTCGCGACTCTAACTCGATCATCTCCGGCGACGCGGCCGACATACTTCCGAGGCTCAGGTCGCGCAGCTTCGATCTGTTGTTCGCCGACCCCCCGTATAACCTTACGAAACAATTTGGATCGGAAAAGTTCAAGAGTACGAGCTCTCATGCATACGAACAGTGGCTCGATTCATGGCTCCCGCTGTGCGTGCCGCTTCTAAAAGAAACGGCCAGCGTTTACATCTGCGGCGATTGGCGGTCGAGTTCCGCTATCCAGCGCGTCGGGTCCAAATATTTCAGACTTCAAAACCGCATCACCTGGGAACGCGAGAAGGGCCGGGGCGCAAAACGCAATTGGAAGAATGCGGCGGAGGACATTTGGTTCTTCACTGTATCGGACGACTTCACGTTTAACCTCGACGCCGTCAAGCAGCGTCGTCGTGTGATCGCACCGTACCGCGAAAATGGAAAGCCAAAAGACTGGAGTGAATCCGAGAGCGGAAACTTTCGCGACACGCATCCGTCGAATCTTTGGACGGACCTCACGGTTCCCTTCTGGTCGATGGCGGAGAACACCGATCACCCGACGCAAAAACCGGAGAAGCTTCTGGCAAAGATCATCCTCGCAAGCACGAACGCGGGTGACCTGATCCTTGACCCGTTTGCCGGAAGCGGTACGACCGCCGTAGTCGCAAAAAAATTAGGCCGCGATTTTGTCGCGATCGAATCGGATGAGAATTACTGTCTGCTCGCCGCAAAGCGCCTCGAGTTAGCGGAGACGGACAAGTCGATCCAAGGGTTCGAGGACGGTGTTTTTTGGGAGCGCAACTCGACGCGGTATCGAAAGTAAGATCTCACGCAGAGCTCGCCAAGCCCGCAAAGAAGATTTCCTCTGCGTCCTCTGCGAGCTCTGCGTGAAAGGTTTTCACACCCTCTACAAATCGCTAAGATAAACCTAAATGAAAATCGCTACCTGGAACGTTAACTCGATCAACATTCGGATGCCTCAGCTCCTAAACTGGCTGGAAGGGGCCGACATCGATGTCATATGTTTTCAGGAGACGAAGACGATCGATGAAAATTTCCCGGTCGCGGCATTAAAGGACGCCGGTTACGACGCGGTGTTCATGGGGCAGAAGTCGTACAACGGCGTGGCGATAATTTCGAAGTTCCCGATCCTCGACGTTCAAAGGAACTTCCTCGACGACGATGACGAATCGCCAAAACGCCTGATCGCCGGAACGATCAACGGCATCCGCGTCGTCAATACCTACATCCCGAACGGAAGCGAACTCTGGAGCGACAAGTTCAACTTTAAGCTCGACTGGCTGCAGCGACTCAGGCGTTTTTTCGACGAGACGTGCGACGTCGGCTCGGACGTTCTTCTCTGCGGCGACTTCAATGTCGCGATGGAGGATCTCGACGTATGGAACGTCGCCGTCTGGGAAGGCAAGATACATTTTTCAAAGCCTGAACGCGCCGCCATGACTCACGTCAAACAGTGGGGTTTTGTCGATGTCTATCGAAAATTGAATCCGGATGCGAAAGAATTCTCGTGGTGGAATTATCGCGAGGGCGCATGGCAGCGAAATCGGGGTCTGCGGATCGACTACATCTGGACATCGTCGACGCTCGCGGAAAAATGCACCGGCTGCTGGATCGACAAAGCGCCGCGAGCGCTCGAGAAGCCCAGCGACCACGCACCCGTCATCGCGGAGTTTGCGGTTTGATTGCAAAACTCTTCGAATTGCACTACTTTTGGTTACCCCAATTTAAGGAGAGTGAACTTATGAACAATGCCCCAGCACCGGCCGGCGACGAGTCTGCCATCCGACAAACCATCCAAACATACATCGACAGCGGTATCACCGGTAGCGGCGCCGCAATGAAGCCCGCGTTCCACGAGAATGCGACCATTCATGGTTACATCGGCGACGACCTATTCGGCGGTCCCATTCAGATGCTTTTCGATTGGAACGACGGCAACGGGCCCGCCGCAGATCTGAAATCCAACATCGCCAACATCGACATCGAAGGTTCAGTGGCGACGGTGCGACTTGAGCTCGATAACTGGACCGGACATAAATTCACGGACATGTTCACGTTGCTCAAGACAGACGGCGAATGGAAGATCGTAAGCAAGGTCTTCTATCTCCATCCGGAAGTGTAGTGAGACGGGCTGACAGCCCGTCCAACCCTTGTGAAGATCGCGACCTGGAACGTCAATTCCATCAAATCCCGCGTCGATCATGTTCTAAAGTGGTGCGAGGTAAATAATCCCGACGTGCTTTGTCTTCAAGAGACGAAATGCGTTGATGAGAAATTTCCGTACCAGCGATTACGCGCCATCGGATATCCGCACGTCGAACACCTCGGCGAACGTGCGTACAACGGGGTCGCGATCATATCGAAACACCCCCTCAGCGACGTGCAGAAAAATCTTCCCGGTCACCCGGCGAACGCGCCGCGTCGAATGATCGCGGCGACGATCAACGATGTCCGTCTCGTCAACGTCTACGCGCCTCACGGCACGAAACTCGGTTCCGATAAATTTACATTCAAGCTTGATTGGATCAAATCGCTGCGAGCCTACTTTGAATCGAAGTTTACGACCGGCGATAACGTGCTCCTGTGCGGCGACCTGAATGTTGCACCGCACGAACTCGATGTCTGGAGCGTTCCGGCGTGGAAAGACAAAATGCACTTCACCAAACCCGAACGTGACGTGATCCAAGATCTCAAGAAGTGGGGCTTCGTCGATGTCTTCCGTCAAATAAACGACGACGCGAGAGAGTTCTCATGGTGGAGCAACTTTCGCCACGACTTTGAAAAAGACCGTGGCTTGCGGATAGATCACATCTGGGCGTCGTCGCCGCTTGCGGAGCGCTGCATCGATTGTTGGATCGATAAAGATCCGCGCGGCTGGGAGCATCCTTCGGACCACGCACCCGTCGTAGCGGAATTCATTTAACGCGCTTTGATGAGCGGTGGTCGAGTTCAATTTCAATACGAAGTCGCAAGCCAGCCTCGCCTCAGCGCAAGCAAAGTCTCGCGAGGCTAACCTACCCGAACCGAGAGCATCGAGATCGAGCCGCCGTCGAACCCCTCGACGGGAAACGAAATGGTGTCGTCTGCTTTTCGAAGAGCGAGAATGTAAACCAGTGGCAGGTAGTGATCCGGAGTCGGTGCCGAGAGCATTGCGTCGCGGCCGAGAGTTTCGTAACTAACAAGCGGTGCGAAATCTCCTGACTCCATCTGCGATCGCGCCTTTTCCTCAAACCTAAGAGCCCAATCGAACGGCTCGACGTCATGTTTTCCCCAAGCGTAAGTGTGGAGATTGTGAATGAGGTTGCCGCTTCCGATGACCAACACCCCTTCATCGCGTAGCGGCGAAAGTTTTCTCGCAAGCTCATAGTGGAACGACGCCGGTTCGGTTTCGTTGATGCTCAGTTGGACAACCGGAATGTCAGCACTGGGAAAAACGTGACACAGAACCGACCAGGTCCCGTGGTCGAGTCCCCAACTCTCGTGATCCACGATCACACCGCCCAGAAGCTCGTTGACGCGCTCCGCGATCTCGGGCGAGCCGGGAGCGGGATACTGAACCTCAAAGAGTTCACGAGGAAAGCCTCCGAAATCATGGATAGTGCGCGGACTCTCCATCGCGGTGACCGCTACGGTCGGGATGTACCAATGAGCGGATACTGAGAGGATCGCTTTGGGTCGCGGAATGCCGCGGCCGATCGCCGACCAGCCGCGCGTGTACACGTTGTCCGCGAGGGCGTTCATCGGATTGCCGTGCCCGAAAAATATCGCCGGCATTCGACCGTTCATTTTCTGCGGAGCTCCCTGATCCGTTTCCAGAGTTGAGGCATCAGCGTCGCGGTCTTAGCGAGCGAGCCGCTGGCAAACTTTGTCGCGAAGCCGCGGAATGTTTTCACGGCTTCCGGCGAATACGGCAGCCACCACGCGTCCGGCAAGATCGCAAAACGGTTGACGTGTATATGCTGCGGCTGGACGAGCTCCATCAGACCTTCCACGCCGTGCGTGCGTCCGCGGCCGCTATTCTTGAAACCGCCCCACGGCGTCTGGCCGATGCCATGTGTGTAAAGAACTTCGTTGACACAAACCGAGCCTGCCTCGATCCTTTCCGCGACGCGCCCGCCCTTCGCGTAATCGCGTGTCCAGACGCTCGCGGTCAACCCGAACTCGGAATCGTTTGCGAGTGCGATCGCCTCTTCCTCGGTCTTGAATGTGGCGATCGGGAGCGTCGGGCCGAACGTCTCTTCCTGCATCCCGCGCATATCGTTCGTGGCTCCGGAGATGACGGTCGGTTCATAGAACAGATTTTGGATTTTGGATTTTGGATCTTGGATTGAGGCCCGGCCCCCGAGCTCGATCTTCGCGCCGTCCTGACGGAACTGCTCAACATGATCCTCAACGATCGTCAACTGCCGCGCGGATGACATCGCACCGATCGATACATCCTCGCGATCACCCGCTCCCTGCTTCAACGCCTGAGTTTTCTCGACGATCAATTTCGTCAGTTTCTCCGCGACGCCGTCTTGCACATAAAGCCGCTCGACCGATGAACACGACTGTCCTGAATTACAAAACGCGCCCCAGACCGCGGCCGACGCGGCAAGCTCGAGATTCGCATCGTCGAACACGATCATCGGATCTTTCCCGCCCAGTTCGAGCACGACCGATGTCAGGTTCTTCGCCGCCGCCGACGCTATCTTCTTTCCCGTCGCGACGCTTCCCGTAAACATTATCTTATCCGGCGCGGCATCGACGAGAGCTGCACCCGCGCGGCCATCGCCGCTCACGACCTGAACGAGATTCGCGGGTGCTCCGGCCTTCTCAAAGATCTCACCGATCTTCACCCCGACAAGCGATGTCAGCTCGGACGGTTTTATGACAACCGAGTTTCCGGCCATCACCGCCATTACCGCCTCGCCAAGCGGGATCGAGAACGGATAGTTCCACGCCGGAATAATTCCGACAACGCCGAGTGGGTGATAGACGATCTTCGAGTATCGCCCCATCGTCGCGTAGAGCCCGATGTTGACCCGTCTTGGTTTAAGGATCTTGGGGGCGTTGCGCGCAAAGTACTGCATCAGATCGAGGACCGGGGCGATCTCCATGGCGATCGCCTCGGCGAACGGCTTTCCGCTTTCAGCAGAAATTAAGTGAGCGATCTCGTCCAGTTCAGAGAGGATCACTTCGCGGGCCCGCATGACCAGAGCCCGACGCTCACGAAAACTCGTCGTTTTCCACTTGTGGAAAGCTTCTCGCGACCGCTCGACAGCAGCGCTTACTTCCTCGTCCGAAGTTTGGCGAACTCGCCCCACCTCATCGCCCGTCGCCGGATTGTACGAGATGATCTCTTGGACTACATGGTCAAGCTGAATTACGGAAGCCATGCGGTGATGATACGACGGTGGAAACTTCACGCAAAGCTCGCAAAGTACGCAAAGGTGGTAATTTTCGGATCGCTCGTGGGCTTTACTGCCTACAGTTGGCTGCTCAAAAACGCGCGGCCGTCGCTGGTCGCGACATACGCGTACGTAAATCCGTTGATCGCGGTAATTCTCGGGTGGATGATCGCGGGCGAATCGATGACGGGTCAGATGCTGATCAGCGCGGGTGTTGTGGTCGGCTCGGTCGTATTGATAACTTCGCAGAACACGACGGAGGCCGAAACCGAGGTCGAAAATATTCACGAGTCCGGTGTACCGGCTCCGAGATATTCGACATAAGTTAACGGGGAATCGAAACCCGGATCGGGCGGATCGGCAGATAGGAAGGAATGAAATCCTGAGAATCTGTTTGATCTGCCCGATCTGCGTTTAGAAAATCCCTAGCCGACCGCTGCGAGAACTGTACCGACGACGATGAAATGATAGGAGAGGATAGTAAGTGATGATTGCTCGCCGCCGCACATCCGAGCTCTAACCTTCAGCCGGACACGTTCCAGTCCCGTCTCGGCTTCGGCAACCGAATCCCAATTACATGACGTGATCTCGAAACCCGTATGGTCGGTCTCGTCCGAATCGCGAAAGCTGTATCCCGCTACATTAACAATGGGTGAAACGTCTTTGACCTGATGGAATTTCGGCCCGACAACCATGTGAATCGATCCGACGCCGAACCAGCGATGATCGGACGATCCGGTGCCGGCACCGTGCAACGGTGAGTGTAGGGGATGCCCGTCGTCGACATCATCTTCATCAGAAAAATCTGCATAACCCGAGACTGCAAAACAACGATCCTGACCTACATTCGCCAATCTGACTATTTGTTCGGTCGCGAAACTCGTGGGTTCGTGAATTGTTGGCATGTGTCCTTCTCCGTTGATCTAAGCGAGCATCTTCTCGATCACAGCATAGCTCGCGTCGATCGCTTCAGCGAGTTTATCGGGCTCGGTGCCGCCGCCTTCGGCCATGTCGGGTCGGCCGCCGCCTTTGCCGCCGACGATCGGTACGATTTCTTTGATCACGTTGCCGGCTTTCACTCTGCCGGTAAGATCGGCCGACACGCGAACGATGATGCTGACCTTGCCTTCGGTCTCGCGGCCGAGGACCACAACACCGGACTTCAAACGCGCAAGCAGCGTATCTGACAATTGACGCGCGCCGTTTCCGTCCAGACCCTCAACAATTTTTCCGTGCACCTTAACACCACTGACGTCTCGTGCTTCGTCACCGTTCGATGCGGCATTGCCGATCGCACCGGTCGCGATCTTCAGCTTGAGGTCATCGATCTCCTTTCGCGTCCGCTTCACTTCTTCCTGCAGACGTTCGATGGCGTTCGGCAAATTGTCGCGCTGGGTTTTCAGCGCGCTCAGGCTACGGTCGATCAGCCGTTCGTCTTCGCGAAAGCGCTCGAATGCATCAAAGCCGGTGATGGCGCGGATCCGGCGCACGCCCGACGCTATCGCTTCGTCCGCTATGATCTTGAACGCGCCGATATCGCCCGTCGCTTTGACGTGCGTCCCGCCGCATAGCTCTTTCGAGAACACGCCGTCGCCAACGCTCAGCACGCGAACATCCGCTCCGTACTTTTCGCCGAACAGCGCCATGGCACCGCCACTCATGGCTTCCTCGATGCTCTGGATGTTCATATTCACCGGCTCATTTTCGAGGATGTAGCGATTGACCAGGTCCTCGATCTCCGCGATCTGCTCCTCGGTCATCGGCTGGTAATGCGTGAAATCAAACCGCAGGTAGTTTGGAGCGACGACCGAGCCGGCCTGCTTCACATGCGTCCCTAGAACTTCCCTGAGCGCGGCGTGAACCAGATGCGTCGCCGTGTGATTCCGGCGTGTCGCGTCACGCTTTTCACCGTCGACGACCGCGGTAACTTTGTCGCCGACCTTTATCGTGCCGCTTTCAACTTTCGATTTGTGCAGGATCAATCCGGCGACCGGAGAAAACGTGTCGAGAACTCGGACTTTCGTGACTCGCCCTGCACCCGACAGCTCCTCTTCCTGATTAGAAGAGATGGCAGCCGAACTCCCCTCCTTGTCTAAGGAGGGGTGGCCGCCGCTTTGGGCGGACGGGGTGGTGCGTGGAAGTGGCAGTACACCCGTCAGAAATCCAGTGTCGCCAACTTGCCCGCCCGCTTCGGCGTAATAGGGCGTGTCTTTAAGGACGATCAGTCCTTCCCCGCTTTGGCTCAGCGAGTCCACCTGCTTGTCGTTTTCGATGATCGCGACCACCTCGGCATCTTCAAGGCGGGTCATGTCATACCCGTGAAACTTGCCGTGTCCGATCGTATCCAACACCTCGGCATACATCGGACTGATCTGCGATTTGCGCTCGGTCTGCCCGATGCCGGATTGCTTTTGAATATCCTGAAGGGCGAGGTCAAATCTCTCGTTAAAGGCGTCCTCCGAGAGGTCGATTCCGCTATCTCCTAGACTCACTCGGATCAAATCGCGGGGAGTCCCATAGGTGTCGTAATTCTTAGCGAAATCTTTGAAGCTAGGGAGCGGCACGTCGTTCGTGCCCTCGAGGTGAATATCAAGCTTAGTAAGGAAATCGTGAGTCTGCCGTGGATTTAGTAGAATCTCGCGAAAGTAATTCTCAGACACCTGGGTTCCGATATGCCCCAAGACGAACTCCACTACGAATCTTCGGTCTTCGTTGTCTCCGACGCGATCCAAGTAGTTAAGAAG
>JBKKAS010000205.1:0-8938 GCA_046714595.1 Pyrinomonadaceae bacterium
GCGCATAGACAGCGACGACGTCATGCCCATCCTGCATGATCCGCTCAAGACTCGCGACCGCTGCCCGCGGCGTTCCCATAAATACAACCTTCATATCCAAAGCAAGCTAATAATCATAAAGAAAAAGGGCAAAAGCGCGAAGTAACGCTTTTGCCGTCGGCGTTGAAATGAAGAGCGCTTTAGTATGCGCAGCGATAATTCGCTTCTTCGAAGACCCTTGTCCACTTCCCGTCAGCCCGTCGGTACGCATTGAATCCGGCGCCCTCGAACGACGGAGAGTAGGTAAGGATCTCGCTCGTGCCGTCGCCGTCATAGTCGAGGATGTCGAGGAGAAGCTCGTGATAGACGCCGGAATCGACGGCGGAAATATCTTCGCTCATCGTGTCAGCTTCTTCTATCGCTTGATAGTCGCTGAACTCGAAGGAGTATTTTTCATCCGTTCCCTTCTCCGCGATAAAGAACAAAAGAGCGCGCGACTTTGGTGTCGGTGCTACCCAAAACGTGCCGACGAATTCGACCGAACCGTCGTTATCCACATCGAGGGCGGTCAGGTTCTGATAGTTGAGCTTCTTCAACGAGGCCGCTGAGATCTTGCGCGCCGCTAAGTCGGCTTTGACGAGAGAGTCGATCTCGCTGCGCTCAGCCGCGGTTGGCAATCGTCGGACGCCACTACCCGAGGCCTTGAGCGACGGGCTGGCAGCAAGCGCCATAACGTAACCTTTTAGTTTCGCCCGCGTGGAGGTCGCGATAATTTGCGCCGTGTGGCGCGCGCACTCCGTTTCAGTGTTCGAACTTTTCACACCGACCGTGCCGGCCTTTGCTCCGCCGAAGATAAGCGAATAGGCTGTCGCCGGTTTGAAGTAGCGACCGTGAAAGGCCTTCAGTATCGGACTGTCCGAGGCACCGTCGATCGCCGTCACCAGTTTCTTGTTTTCGACATAACCGATCGGTTCGAGGGTCTTGCCGTCATTGAGAACGGCGAAGATGACAACCTTATTGCTCGCTGTCGGCTTCTCTTTTTGCGCGACCGTGACGGATGCAACCAAACTTAACAGAAGGAGACACGTGATCCCGACGTTCATTTTCATAAAAGCAGCCCGCATCGTGTGCGGGCGTCCCGATCAAACTCTCTGCGAAACCGTTTTACCCTGCATGAACTGCAGCAAGTATTCGCGGCCGCCCGCCTTCGAGTCGGTCCCACTCATATTAAATCCGCCAAACGGATGTGCGCCGACGAGAGCTCCGGTGCATTTTCGATTCAGATAAAGGTTGCCGACGTGAAATTCGCGTCGCGCCTTGTCGAGGTTCGCCTGCGTCGTCGAGTACACAGCACCGGTCAAACCGAACTCGGTGTCGTTGGCGATCTCAAGAGCGTGATCGAAATCGCGCGCCTTGATCACCGCCAGTACCGGTGCAAAGATCTCTTCCTGCTCGATAGTCGCTCCGGGCGCAACATTGTCGATCACCGTCGGCTCGATGAAAAATCCATCCTCGTCGACGCCGCTTCCACCGGCCACGATTTCGCCGCCCTCGGCGACGCCCTTTTTAATGTAGTCCAACGTATTATCGAACGAGCGTTTGTTGATCACGGCCGCAACATTGGTGTCACCTTCGGTCGGCTGGCCGATCTTCAACTCTTTCGTCAACGCGACGACCTTCTCGATCAGCGCATCGTGAACTTTCTCGTCGACGATCAGTCGCGAGCACGCCGAACACTTCTGTCCCTGATATCCGAACGCGGCCGAAACAGCACCCGAGGCAGCCGCGTCTAGGTCGGCGTCGGCCGCGACAACGATCGCATCCTTGCCGCCCATCTCGGCGATGACGCGCTTGATCCAGATCTGACCCTCGCGCGGTTTCGCTGCGACTTCGTTGATGTGCAATCCGACTTGCATAGAACCGGTGAACGAGATGAATCGTGTTTTCGGACTCGTCGTCATCGCCTCGCCAGTCGCCGAGCTTCCGGTAAGGAAATTCACGACGCCCGGGGGCAGGCCGACTTCCTCCACGATCTCCATGAACTTTGCGGCGATCGTCGGCGAGTCTGAGGACGGTTTTATAACGACCGTGTTTCCGGTGACGACCGCTGCCATCGCCATTCCCGACATGATCGCGAGCGGAAAATTCCACGGCGGAATAACAGCACCGACGCCGAGTGGAATGTACTCGAGCGAGTTATTCTCGCCCTCGATCTTCGTGATCGGCTGCTTCTCGGACCAGCGAATCATCTCGCGTCCATAAAATTCCATGAAGTCGATCGCCTCCGCCGTATCACCGTCAGCCTCTGCCCATGTCTTCGCCACCTCGAACACCATCCAGGCCGAAAGCTCGTGCTTGCGTTTCCGCATTACGTCGGCGATCTTGAACAGATATTCTGCCCGCTCCGCCGCCGGTACGTTTCGCCAGAGCTTGAACGCCGCCGTCGCCGCGTCGATCGCTTTTTCAACGAGCGATGTATCGGTGTCGACTTCTGCGAACCGGCCGACAATTTCGGTCTTGTTTGCGGGATTGATGCTCTCAAACTTGCTCGGTAGCGTGATCTTTTCACCGTTGATCACGACCGGATATTCTCGTCCAAGCTCGCTTCGAACTTTCGCGATCGCAGCACGCATCGCGTCGGCATTCTCCGGCGCCGAAAAATCCGTAAACGGTTCGTTCCTAAATTCGTCCATGACTCTCTGTGTTTGCATGATCTTATCTATATTTCTGCCTGTCTATCTCCTGGATCTCCCATTCATCCAGAAGTTCCGGCCGGACCGGATCGGTCTCCTGCTGCCATCCAACAACAAATCTCGGCTCCTGAGTGTCGTGGGTATGCTTTATGTAGCTAAGGATCAGGACCCAGCCCTCATCCAAATATTTGTTCAGCTCCCGAAACGACGACGCTTCCGCGGTTGTGCGCGTTTTATCGATGCTCATGACCATTTCCCTGTTTTCTCCAAGGCTTTAATTTTACGCTTTGCAAGCGACCGTTTCAATGGGCTCATCCGGTCGAGAAAAACTATCCCGTCACAGTGATCGGTCTCGTGCAGCACGCAGCGCGCGGCTAGGTCTGTGAGTTCGAGTTCAAATCGTTCACCTTTTACATCCTGTGCCTGGACGATAACCCGCATCTGTCGCTGAACGGTCTGAAAAAGACCCGGAAACGAGAGACAACCTTCTTCGCCGATCTGCTCGCCTTCGACCGTGATAATCTCGGGATTTATAAAGGTCAGCTTGTTCGCTTTGCCCTCTTCGTCGGGTACATCCATCACGAAAAGCCGCTTGGAATTGAAGACCTGAGGCGCCGCCAAACCGACACCGCCGGCCTGATACATCGTGTCGAACATATCGCCCACGAGCTGTTCCAGATCCAGGTTGAATTCGTCTTCGAGAACCGGTTTACCGACCGTTAAGAGTACCGGTTCAGGATAGTGGGCGATCCTGAGTAAAGGCATGAAGCTATTTTAGCCTATTTGGCGGCGGCTTGTCAGGACCGGGAGGCGACCCGAGACAGGGTCAAGATTCGCTGGTGAAAACCTGTGTCACAAAGATGCTGCCGTCGCGTGCAGTCGCGATGCCGATGCCCGTCGTAGTCCAATCCCGAGCGAGTATGTTCGTACGGTGTGTTCTTGACTTCATCCAGCCGCGGACAGCGGTCGTCGTGAAATAAGGATGTTCTTCACAAAAGAAGAGGTTCTCGCCGATACTCGACCAGTTCCTGATGTGGGCTGCAAGGGCACGATCGGTAATGGTGCGTCCCGCCGGATCGTAGTGGTCGAAAAAACCTTGGCGGGCCATCTGCCGCGAATAGTCACGAGCAACCTTGGCCAGACGGTCGTCCCACGCAAGACCGCCCAGTCGCGCCCGAAGTCTTTCCCTATTTATGAGGGCGAATATTTCCGCCTCGCTTCCCGACTGGGCAAGAGATGGAACGTTCGCAGCAGCGATCAGAGCTACGACGATAACAAACGAAGAAAAAAGCTTTCGTGTCATCAGATTCTCCGGTTTCGAGGATTTAGGATCGGGGAAAGAAAGGACCGGGTCGATAATACCTTAACCCGCGGCCGGGCGGCAACAAAAAACTCAGTTACCCGGAAGGTCTGCGCTTTGGATCCGCGCCGCTTCAATTTTTGCCCAATTACAAAGCAGCTCGGCCTCCCCTTTTTTTAAAACCGCGTCGCGGTGTATCCACAGATACGACGGCAGCGGCATCGCGGCCGACTCGACCATCTCGCAGATCTCCTCGAGCTTGTGGGTCTTCTTTTCTCTGCTATACGTATTCCAGACGCTCAGATTGAGATGGCGCCGGCCGTCGTCGATGTGGCCTGCCAGAAACCAGTTGAACGGTGAAACTCTCGAATACCACGGATAAGATGTTTCGTGGGTGTGGCAATCGTTGCACGAACGTGTCAGGACCTGCTCGACTTCAGGCGGGACCTGCGTGCTCGCCGCAAGTGTCTCAAATTCGACGACGGTCGGGTTTGTGAAATCCGGACGAACAAATTGAAGCGCGATGAACGCGAGTGCAAGGACGAGAACCAGGACCTTCAGGATCTTCCGCATCATAAACTTCTCAAACTTTACCATCAGAGGCAGAAACATGAGCGGTAGCGCGTGTGTACTGTGCGGCCTCATGCACACACTTCCTACGGTCGTGTTTCTGCCTCTGGCCGTACATAATGCTAAAATACCGCCGACCGAATGTTAAGCCCAATCGTCATTGCTATTCCGTTATTCGCTCTTTTGATCGCGCTCGAGGCGTGGTTCGCCCGGAAGCGGAACCCGGAGTTTTATGAGTCGAAGGACGCGTGGACAAATATTCTCATCGGCTTTGTCAGTGTCGCTTTCGGTGCGCTGTTCGGTTTGTTCATCGTCAGCATCTATGCATTTGCATACGCGATCGCGCCGTATAAGTTTCCCGCGGACGCGTGGTGGACCTGGGTCCTTTTATTTTTCATTGACGACTTCGCTTACTACTGGTTTCATCGCGTCAGCCACGAATCGCGTCTGTTTTGGAACTTTCACGTCGTCCATCATTCCAGCGAGCACTACAATCTCAGTGTTGCGGTCAGGCAGAGCTGGTTTTCCGGAACACTCCACTGGATGTTTTACGCACCGGTCATGCTGCTCGGCTTCGCGCCGTGGATGTTCGCCGTCATGCATGGCTTTAATTTGATATATCAGTTCTGGATCCACACGCGTTTCGTCAAACGCATGGGCTTCATCGAGTACGTCCTGAACACGCCGTCGCATCACAGGGTCCATCACGGCGTCAACGATGCATACCTCGACAGGAACTACGCCGGCGTGCTGATCATCTGGGATCGTATGTTCGGATCGTTCGTCGAAGAAACCGAGGAACCGCGCTACGGCATCATCAAACCGATTCGCAGCTATAATCCGCTTTGGATAAACACGCACGGCTGGGCGGAGATGTTCGCGGCGATGAAGCAACGACGATCGCTCATTGGAAAACTACGCTGCATGTTCGCGTCGCCAAACATGGGGATTAACATTCCCGAGTAGTCGATCCGTCATGAACTTACGAGGCTTCGCCGTATTTTTTATCGTCCTCTCTTTTTTCGCGACTGCAACCGCGCAATCCGTGACGGTCAGGCCAAGAAAAGTCGTTTACAAACGCAGTGATCGGAGCGTTCCCGAGTTCAAGCGAACGTTTGAGGTGCGGTACCCGGTATTTTCCGGGAAACTATCGCGGGGGGCGCTTCGAGGGCTCAAATCGGGTACCGATTACTGGCGTCTCTTCGATACAACACTCGCCGATAACCTGAAAGACGATCACTGGCTCTCGGGCTTCGATTACCTCGTAAAGTACAACAAACACAATCTGCTCGATATCTTGCTGATCATGGAAGGCGTCGGTGCCTATCCCGACGGCTCGATAAAATATTTGGTCTTTGATATTCGCTCCGGCAAGAAGCTCGAGCTTAGGGATTTGTTTGAGACTCGTCGGCTTGATGATCTGCGAGATTTGATACGCAGTAAGATGCGATCTCAGGAAGCTTCGCTTAAGGGCGAAATAAAGGAAGAGCTATCAATACGTCGCGAATCGGAACTTACATCCGAGTCTCAGCCGCTTCCAAATAAGCTGGAATTGAAAGATCTTGAGGGTTTTTCGATCAGCGACCGAGGCGTCACCTTCCTATTCGATTACGGCTACCCTCACGTTTCCCAAGCTCTCGAGCCGTCTGGCGAATTCTTCATCTCATACGCGCAGCTAAAACCGTTCATACGTACCGACGGTTTGCTTGCACGCTTCGTTCGCTAATATACTTTTCGCAATATGAGTCAACGAAAGATCAGGGTCCTGGTTGCAAAGCCCGGACTCGACGGGCACGACCGCGGAGCGAAAGTCATCGCCCGTGCGCTCCGCGATGCGGGAATGGAAGTTATCTATACAGGACTACGGCAAACGCCGGAGATGATCGCCGCCGCTGCGCTGCAAGAGGACGTCGATGCGGTCGGAATCTCGATTCTGAGCGGTGCACATAAGACACTGTGCCCGCGCATAGTCGATCTGCTTCACGAGAATGGAATGCAGGACACACTGGTGCTCGTCGGTGGGATCGTTCCGACCGAGGATATTGCCGACCTGAAGGCGAATGGCGTATCCGAGGTTTTCTTGCCGGGCACCTCGACCGAGGATATCGTCACGTTCATCAATAAACACGTACGAAATTAGGCGGCCGTGTTAAACTCAAGGCTCAGGAAAATTTATTAGAACAAGGAGGAATTCGCAAATGAAAAAACTTATTGGTATGTTTTTCGCGGCCACGATGCTGCTGTCGATCCCGTTTATAGGCTCGACCCTTTCAACATCTGACGCCTCGTCGGTGGGAGCACAGACGGTCACGGTACGACGGAGCCGCAGGCGCGGCATCGCAAGTCGGACCTACCGCGGCGGACGATACGTCGTCCGGCGAACGTGGGACGGGACTAAATACGTTTCGCGCAAAGTTTGGGTCGGTACGAAATGGACCGGAAGGAAAACCTGGAAGGGCGGTCGAAAAGTCGTGAGCCGCACAAAGAAAGTCTTCAACTAGGCTGCGGTCACAATCTCGAAGAAAAGGCGCTTGAAAAAGGCGCCTTTTCTTTTTGGCACGCGTGATGCGCGGGTTTGAACTTGAATCGATTGATTCTGATATCTTTTTCGAAAAAGAGGTTAACTTATGAAATCACAAGGATTTTTTGGCGTGGTAGTGTTTTTTGCGTTTGTCTTGTTTGCGTACGGCCCCGCGAACGCTCAGATCGTTGACAAGGTTAAAGACGCGGCCGGCAAGACAAAGGATGTTACGGTTGACGCAGCCAGGAAGACAAAGGTTGTCGTCACAGACGGACTGGAAACGGCCGCTGACAAGACAGGGGATGCCGCTTCGGCCACAGCGAAGGCGGCCAAGTCAACGACGAAGACTATCGGCAGGCACGCCGTAACAGTTACCGAGAATATTGCGGGTGCGGCGTATGAAGGCGGCAAGTGGTTCGTTGTGACCACGTGGGACGGAACTAAGTGGGTTTCAAAACGCACATGGCACGCAACTAAGAAAGCTGCCGACGCCGTTCAATAATAGGAGAGGTCAACACTCAATTCGTATATGATCCGGTTCCTTCTTGGCTCCGCGCACATTGACTCCATGGAGCAAGAACGTAAAGGAGGAACCGGGCGGTAACTGTGCACACGAGCGGCGATTCTCGGCAATCCAAAATCCAAAATCCAAAATCCAAAATCTAAAATCGAATTGACCACCCGCTTTTTTTATCTTCTAATCTAATCCTGATGAAAGAAATAGTTAGGGTCGCAGGCGGCCAGGGTTTTTGGGGAGATCTTCTAACCGCTCCGGTAGATCAGGTGCGCGGCGGACCGATCGATTATCTAATGCTCGACTATCTCGCCGAGGTGACGATGTCGATACTGCAGAAGCAGCGAGCCCGCGATCCGCAGGCCGGGTACGCAAAGGATTTCGTCACCCTCATGCGCGAGATCCTGCCGGATTGTGTCGAGAAAAATATCAAGGTGCTATCGAACGCCGGCGGAGTAAACGTCACGGGTTGCGCCGCGGCGATCAAAGACGTCGCAACCGAGCTCGGTCTGGGCGGAAAGTTAAGGATCGGTGTCGTCACGGGCGATGACATTCTGGGACGGCTCGATGAATTCGCCGAGCAAGGCGTTGAGATCACGAACATGGAAACCGGCGAGCCGCTCGCCGCGATCCGCGACAAGGTCCAGTCCGCGAATGTTTACCTGGGTGCCGAAGGTCTCGTCGAGGCCTTGAACAAAGGCGCACAGATAATCGTCGGAGGAAGGTTGACGGATACGGGCCTGACGCTCGCTCCGCTGATGCACGAGTTCGACTGGAAGTTTGACGACTGGGACCGAATCTCCGCGGGTACGATCGCCGGACACATCATTGAATGCGGGGCACAATCATCGGGAGGCAATTGCCAGTACGACTGGAAGAACATTCCGGATCTTGGACACGTCGGGTTCCCGATCGTCGAGGCTTTTCCTAACGGCGAATTCGTCATCACAAAACACAAAGGCACCGGCGGACGCGTCAATGTCCAATCGGTAAAAGAGCAGTTGCTATACGAGATGGGCGATCCGATGGCATACATAACTCCGGATGTCGTCGCCGATTTTTCGTCGATCAACCTCGCGGCCGATGGCGAAGATCGCGTAAGGGTGTTCGGCATCCAGGGGAATCCCAAGACGGAATTTTACAAGTTATCCATCGCGTATTCGGCCGGATGGAAAGCGGTGGGTACGCTTGTCTACGCCTGGCCTGACCCTTACGAAAAGGCGAAAGCCGCTGACTTTGTATTGCGTGAACGATTGGAACGGCTTGGACTGAAATTCGACTTGATATTGACAGAGTTTGTCGGCGTGAATGCAACGCACGGTCATCTTGCCGGCGAACCCTCACCCGATATTCCCGAGGTA
>JBKKAS010000206.1:0-11913 GCA_046714595.1 Pyrinomonadaceae bacterium
AATGCCACCGAATCCCAGTGCCCACAAAACCAGCAGAATAACAATAATTGTCCAAAGCATAATTATCTCCCGTTATCAGTTCAGCGTTTTCTCAGAAATACTTGTTGCAAGAAGAGATGTTAGCCGAATTGACGACGCGAGAATGTAATCTAGATTACAAAGCAGCAAAGACGGCGGAGCGCCGCGCATCAGACGAGGCGAGAATTTTTAGCTGCGAATCCGGTCATACCTCAGATAGGGCATCGGCCGAGGTCAAACGTTAGAGTTCTGCTCTACTCATTTGCTATTCTCATACAACTTTATGCTAAGCGGTTTGAAGAGTCCCCGACAGGTCGTGATCACCGGTTTCGGGTGTGTGACCCCTATCGGTATCGGCCGCGAAACATACTGGAGTTCGCTGAGATCCGGCAAAAGCGGTGTGCGTCGGATCGAGAGTTTCGACCCTTCTGGTTTCAATGTTCAGATCGCGGCGGAAATCCCTGACTTCGACTGGAGGGCAGAATTAAACCCAAAGGATAGGCAGCACGTTCCGCGGACGGTTCCGCTTGCTCTCGCCGCGGCACGTGAGGCCGTTAATGATTCCGCAATCGAAATCGACGGTCTTTCACTCGAGCAGAAACGGCTCTTCGGGGTTGTTCTTGGAACAGGCGGCGGCGGCCTTGCCTTTACCGAAAAACAATTCGGTTTCTGGTTTTCGGGAAATGCCGGAAAGGGGAGTATTTACACTATCCCGGCATCGACGCACGGCGGGTTGTCGTCGGAGCTTTCGATGGTTTTCAATCTCCACGGCCTCTCGCATGTCATTTCAACTGGCTGTACGTCATCGACCGACGCGATATTCTATGCCGCCCAACATATTGCCCTCGGCCGTCAGGATGCAATGCTCGCGGGCGGTGTCGACTGTCCGATATCACCCGGAATTCTCAAAGGCTTTGAAGTAATGACGGTGTGCACCAAGGAGTGGAACCACGAACCCCAACGCGCGTGCAGACCGTTCTCGAAAGACCGTTCGGGAATTGTGATAGGCGAAGGATCGTGGATCTTTGTTCTGGAGAGTCTGGAAGGTGCGATCGACCGTGGAGCTAAGATCTACGCCGAGATCGCCGGCTATGGTGTAACGTGCGATGCTCATCACCGCGTTCGTCTGGAAGCCAACGGCATCGAACCCGCGCATGCGATGAAACTGGCGATGGCCGATGCAGATATCGCACCGGACCAGGTCGATTATGTAAACCTGCACGGTACGTCGACGCAGCTTAACGATCGTATCGAAACGTTGGCAGTAAAAAAAGCATTCGGAAAGAGCGCCTACGAGATTCCGATGTCGGCCACAAAATCGCAGATAGGTCACCCACAGGGCGCCACCGGTGCGGCCGGGATCGGTGCGACGCTTTTGGCGATGAGCGAGAGTATTTTACCACCGACGATAAACCTTGATGTTTCGGATCCTGAGTGCGATCTTGACTACGTTCCCAACAAGGCCCGGAACGCGGATGTGAATATCGCGCTGTGCAACTGTATCGGATTCGGATCGAAGAATTCGGCGATGGTCCTGAGAAGAGTACAAAATTAAAGAGTGCGATTTTCTAGAAACCGCACTCCCAGGGCACGTGCAGGTCATAGACCCGCAGGGTTGATCAGGATGTCAGATGCTTTCCGTTCTCACTGTCGGTGGATAGTAAAAAGGACCTAACGTAACAAAATCCTGGGTATTAAATTTCTTACGCGCTCCACAGTCTATGCACGCACGATATGAGCTGGTTTTATCCGAGATGGGTCGCGTCAACCGTTTGTGCCAGCAACCGAAAATCGACGCCACGAAACCTATTTTTTCCCCGAACGCTCCGCGTGTCCGGTTTATTATCGCTGCAGCTATTATGTTTTGATCTAAAATACCTTGCATAACCTTTCTATCTCCTCACATTTTCCTGAATGTGACTTGCCTAAATCACAAGAACGAATCCGGGGAAAGTTTTTTGCAGACACTCGGATTAAAACCCTTTGGTTCTGCCCGCAACATATCTAACGCGTGCGTTGATCTTCGGAAATATCATTATAAGTCCTTTGAATCGTCTCAAAATAACATCTAGCAAGATGCATGCCTTGACCGGGTCCAGACGTGTTATATAGGTTTCCTTTCTCTTATTAGGTTAATTAGCTAAAATCTTCCACAAAAGATCAGGAGTATATATGAGGAAAATTTTTCGAGCCGTTGTTTTGGGAATGATTGCGGCAACGGCGTCTATGTCGGCTTTTGCGTGGGATGACGTGGGTCACAAGACGACGGGGTATATCGCGTGGCAGCGGATGTCGCCCGCAGCGCGTGAAACGGTGATCAAGATATTGAGAACGGCGGCCGAAGACTCTGACCTGTCTGCCTATTACATGCAATACGGGCCCGAGCCCGAGCAGATCCGAAAACTCGAGTATTTCATGCTCGTCACGACCTGGGCGGACATTGTCCGCGATCGATCATTCGAGAATCGCTTCAAGAAATATCACAAAGGCAATTGGCATTACGACGACACATTTTGGAAGCAGGTCGGCGGCAAAGTCGAGATACTTTCCGGCTTTGAAGAAGGCGGGGTGGCAGTGGACAAGCTCGTCGAGTTCGACAAAGTGATTCGCAATGCATCTGCCAGCGACAAGGACAAGGCGCTAGCTATCGCATGGATAATGCATCTGACCGGCGACATCCACCAACCGCTGCACACGTCGGCGCGTGTAACGGACTTAGAGCCGAAGGGCGATCAGGGAGGTAATCTCTTTCTGCTAACCCCGCAGGGGACGCCGCGCGAAAATCAACAAAACCTGCACTGGTTTTGGGATTCGATCGTTGTTCGCAACATGCCTCTGAAGGGCGAGATGTGCGAGCGAGATTACATTACGTCGATCGCACAGCGGATCATGAAGAAACATCCGTTCGACTCGTTCGGTACCGGTATCGATGTGGGCGACTACGAAGGCTGGCGCGAGGAAGCCTTTAAGCTGAACCCGACCGACGTGTTCACGCCGGACCTTGTCAGATTCCAGTTGCCGTCAGAAAAGTACAAACGAAACGCATTTCGTGTCGCTGAACGCCAACTTGCGCTCGCAGGTTATCGGCTCGGCGAGACGTTGAATCGAGTCTTCGCCGCGCCGATCGTCGCCGCGAAGGCGCAATGTCCGATCATTCGTAAGATCACGTATCCGGTATTCAAGAAGCAGACGCCCGAGAACCTCGCGAAAGCAAAGCCGACCATCTGCTTGCTGGATATTTGCCCGACCGGACCTGCCTCGCGACCGACGATCATGGTAGGTGTTAGCGGGAAACAAACGGCGAGGGAATTTGACGTTATCGCGACCTTTCCTGATGAGGCGACGGCACGCGCGTACGCCATGCAAAACTCGATCACCGACGTTAGTTTCGACATTCGATGACCCCATCCGACGTCTCCGAGTATTTTCGAAAACGTGAAAGCGAGATGATCGAAACGATCCGAGAGATCGTTGATATCGAATCGCCGTCGCATGACGTGGAGCGCAGTGAGCTCGTCGCCCAGTGGGTCGAGGAAAAAGCGCGCGCGATCAACCTCGAGCTTCAAATCGAGCGCATCCGCGCCGAGGAATACGGCGAGCATGTCTTGATCAGGGCGTTCTTGTCAGAACCATCCGAGGTATCGGGCGATTCTCCTGGTTCTCAGATCGACCCACGCGTTACCACGGGTATTTCTGACAAACCGCGAAAGAGCATTTTGCTTCTGGGCCACACCGATACGGTACATCCCGTTGGAACAAACCTTCTGAATCCGACGCGGATCGAGGACGGAAAGTTTTATGGCTGCGGCATCTTCGATATGAAGGCAGGTGTCGTACTGATGCTCGAAGCGCTGCGGTTTTTCGGGGAGACCGGCACGAAGCCCGCGCGGCCGATCACGATCTTGCTTTCGTGCGATGAAGAGGTGGGAAGCTTTACCGGACGACCGCTGGTAGAACGCGAAGCACGAGCGTCTGAGTTCTGTTTGGTCTTTGAACCCTCGGCATCCGGGCGCGTAAAGACGGGACGGAAAGGGACCGGGATGTTTACCGTCAAAACCTGGGGCATGCCGGCGCACGCCGGCCTCGAGCCTGAGAAGGGAGCGAGTGCGATCCTTGAACTCGCACGTCAGATCGAAATACTTCACCTGTTGAGCGACACGTCCGCGGGCACGACGGTGAATGTTTGTACGATGAAAGGCGGCACGACGACGAACGTTATTGCGGAACATGCAGAATGTACCGTTGATGTGCGTTTTACGTCGACCGCCGAAGCGGAACGCGTAGAGAAGGAACTCCGTAACCTACGCGTTTTCGATGATCGCGTAAAAGTGCTGGTGACCGGCGGAATCAATCGCCCGCCGCTGGAGCGGACCGACGCGGTGAAATCGCTTTTTGAAAAGGCACGCTCGCTTGCGTCCGAATTCGGATACGATCTTGGCGAGACCCAGGTCGGCGGCGCGTCGGACGGAAATTTTGTTGCTGCCCTGGGCGTGCCCGTCCTCGACGGCCTTGGCATCGCAGGCGACGGAGCCCATCGGATGGATGAACATATATTGGTCGACGATATTGCAAAACGGGCAGCGTTGGTTACGTCAATGCTCATGTCCTCGGACATCGATTGATCACAGCGGAGGCACGATAATGAAATTGGCAAACATATACTGGATCACCGCATTGCTCATCTTTCCCGTTATTGCTCTCGCACAGGTACGGCAAGCGTCTAACGAGAGGGCGACTTACGTCAATTACAAATACAAGGGCGTCAATCCCGAGTCGAGGCTGCCAAACGGAGTAAAGCATTTCGGCGGAGCGTTGATCGGTAACATCGATGCCGATCCGGTCTACGGAATTTCCACAGTGGCCAAAGGTAAAACCAACATGCTCTGGCTGGAAGTCTCGACCGGGCACAATTCAACCGGCGTTACGGGATGGAAAGTAAGAGATGTGCTCGCGTTTCCGGGGATGACTAAAAGCGACTACCTTTTCTTTTCTAACGATCCGGCGATCGCATGCCGGCGGCAGGGGCGGGACGTTCCGGATCTTGTTGGTGTCGGAAAGATCAATCGGCGCCGGGGGATCTTCCGGCCGACGAAGCTATGGGTCGCCGACGTGAAGACGGAAAAGTTCAAGTCAATCCCGATCGCCGGAGTAAAGTGCGTATATTCGGAACCTTAGTCTTTGCGGAGGCGCATCCTGTCCGGTGATGGGCGCGGTCTTCAAAACCGTCAGCGAGCGCGCGAGAGCGTGCTTGGGTGGGTTCGACTCCCACACGCCTCCGCCATTTCGATTTGGGAATTGGGATTTGGGAGTTCGGATTTAGAAATCTTAAGAATATTTTATTAATTTTCCTTGGGATCTGTTTGGTCTTGAGATAGAGTCGTGGGAAATATCTCCCATGACCCAGCAAGAAATGAAGGCGCGGACCAGAAGGTTTGCGGTACGTATAATAAAACTCGTTACTTCATTGCCCGATACACGAGCTTCGGGCGTGATCGGTAAGCAGCTTTTAAGATCAGGTACATCCGTCGGTGCAAATTATCGCTCCGCGTGTCGAGCTAAATCGACCGCGGATTTTGTTTTTAAGTTGAGCATCGTCGAAGAGGAGGCGGATGAGTCGATCTACTGGATGGAACTGCTAGTGGAGTCGGATTTTGTTCAGGAAGCCTTACTCGAGAACCTGATCGACGAGGCGAATCAACTCGTCGCTATTATCGTTTCGTCCATCAAGACACTAAAGCTCAAACGAAATCCCAAATCCCAGATCCCAATTCCCAAATCGAAATGAAGGATTGGATCGCTCTCAACATGACTCCGGGAGTCGGCCCTCGAGTAGCCACGAAGCTTCTCGAAGCGTTCGGTTCGCCGGCGAACGTTTTTCACGCCAGACGAACGCAGCTCGAATCGCTGCGGATCAAACCCGAGACGATCGAAAGCATCATTAGCCGCGAGCTGCAAGATAGGGCGGCGCTTGAGCTGGAGCGCGTCAAGCACATAGGCGGCGATATTCTGATCCTCGACGACGGCAGCTATCCGGCGTTGCTTCGCGAGATCGCCGATCCACCGATCACGCTTTACGTGCGCGGCGATTGGGGAGCATGTCTCACGCTGCCGTGCGTTGCGATAATCGGCTCGCGTTTGTGCTCGACCTACGGCGCGAACGCGGCCGAGATGCTCGCACGCGATCTGGCATCGCGCGGCATTTGTGTGATCTCCGGTTTGGCCCGGGGTATCGATACTGCGGGACATCGCGGAGCGATGCGCGCTGGTGGTAAGACGGTCGCTGTGCTCGGTACCGGAATCGATGGCGCCTACCCGAAAGAAAACACGCGCCTAATTCGCGAAATTCTCGAGTCGGGTGGCGCCGTCGTTTCGCAGTTCCCGCTCGGCACTCCGCCGCTCAAGGACAACTTTCCGTATCGCAACCGAATCATAAGCGGGCTAAGCTTGGGCGTGTTGATAGTGGAAGCATCGGAGCGGAGCGGATCGTTGATCACGGCCCGACTCGCCATCGAGCAGAATCGCGAAGTGATGGCCGTGCCCGGAAATATTACGTCGCGGAATTCGATTGGCACGAACTATTTGATAAAGGCGGGAGCGAAGCTCGTCCAGCAATGGCAGGACGTCGTGGCCGAATTGCCCAGTGAAGTTGCGGCCAATATCCTGCCGCCAAAGATCGATGGACCTAACGAAAACGGATCGGCAAACCAGGACACGCTGCCGCTGGATCTGAACGAAAACGAAAGGAAGGTCTGGTCGGTGCTGTCTGCCGACGAGCCTGTCCATATCGACACGCTGCTCGAATCAAGCAGCCTGTCGTTCGGTGATTTGAACACCGCGCTCGTATCCCTCGACATCCGCGATCTGATCCGGGTGCTGCCGGGCAAGAATTACGCGAGGAGAATATAGATCTGGTCCGTTCCGGACTATTTATAATGGCGGATCCAGACGAAATCACAGCGTTTGCTGCCGGTGAAAAGAATGCGATCCGAAAGTCCACCACAAAATGAGGGCGAGTGGACGGCCTGTTGACAGGATCGGAACATAGGTGTTAGAAGTCAGAATGTCAGATGCTGAAGCGTCTGACTATTTTTTTCGGCGGACGGAAAACCTAACCGTTCTCGTCGAAAAGGTTTATATGGCAAAAAATCTGGTAATCGTCGAATCTCCCGCGAAAGCGAAGACGATCAATAAATACCTCGGGTCCGATTACACCGTGCTGGCGTCGATCGGGCACATTAAAGATCTGCCGGGCAAAGATCTCGGCGTCGATGTCGACAATAATTTCGAGCCGACCTATGAAGTCATACCCGACACTAAGAAGCGAAATAATAAGAAGATAGTTTCCGAATTAAAGAAAGCGGCTAAGGCAAGCGAAGCAATCTATCTCGCGGCCGACCCCGATCGCGAAGGCGAAGCGATCTGCCAGCATCTCGCTGAAGAGATAGTTCCAAAAAAAGGCGGGCAGCAGGTCTATCGCGTGATGTTTAATGAGATCACGAAGGCCGCGATCCTGGACGCTTTCAAAGAGCCGAAGCAGGTAAATAGGAATCTTGTCGATGCGCAGCAGGCTCGACGCATCCTCGACCGGCTCGTCGGTTACAAGGTCTCGCCGATCCTGTGGAAGACGATCGGTGGCAAGCTTTCAGCCGGACGTGTGCAGACGGTCGCCGTTCGCCTCGTCGTCGAACGCGAACGTGAGATCGAAGCCTTCGTTAAGACAGAATATTGGTCGATCATCGCAAACCTCACCGCGGCGCTCCCGCCCAGTTTTGATTCGCGGCTTTATAAGATAGAAGACAAGACGGTCAAGACGGGCAAGTTCGACGAGGATGTTAAGGCGAACGAGGTTCACGTTAATAACGAGCAGCAAGCCGGCGACATCGTTTCGGAGGCTCAGCAGCAGCCGTTCGTCGTCGATTCGGTAACGACCAAAGAGCGTAAGCGGAACGCGACACCGCCGTTCATCACGTCGAAACTGCAGCAGGATGCATCACGGAAATTCGGCTTCGCAGTTAAAAAGACGATGATGGTTGCGCAAAAACTGTATGAGGGCATTGAGATCGGATCAGAAGGCGCGGTGGGTTTGATCACCTACATGCGTACCGATTCGACGCGTGTCTCGGATGCGGCACTCGCCGAAGTCCGCGGATTTATCGGCGGCGAGTACGGCGACGCATATCTCCCCGGCAAACCCAATTTCTACCGCTCAAAGAAAGGCGCTCAGGACGCTCACGAAGCGATCCGGCCGACTGACGTAAACCGGACACCCGACAGTCTGAAGAACTATCTCGGTCCGGACGAGCTGAAGCTTTATCGCCTTATCTGGCAGCGATTCGTCGCGTCGCAGATGGCGCCGGCGGTTTTCGATCAGACGACGATCGATATAAAAGCCGGGCGATTCACATTCCGGTCGACGGGTTCGGTGCAGAAGTTCGACGGCTTCCTGAAGGTTTATCAGGAAGGCCGCGACGAGAAACCGGCCGATGGTGAAGAGGAAGATGAAGAGCGCAGCTTGCCGCTAGTCCAGCAGGGCGAGACGCTGAAACTAAATTCGATCACGCACGAACAACACTTTACCGAACCGCCGCCACGTTATTCGGAAGCGACGCTGGTGAAAGCTCTCGAAGAAAAAGGTATCGGGCGGCCGTCTACGTACGCGTCGATCATGACCACGATCCAGGATCGCGAGTATGTCGAGAAAGTTGAGAGTCGTTTTCATCCGACGCCGCTCGGCATGACGGTTAATGATCTTTTGATCGAGAGTTTCGACGACATCTTCAATGCGACCTATACGGCTCGGATGGAAGAGGAGCTGGATGAGATCGAGGAAGGTAAGCTCGACTGGCGTGCGGCCCTGCACGAATTCTACGGTAAGTTTTCGAAAGACCTCGAGAACGCGACCGAGATGATAAAGGGCAAGAAGAAGATGTCGATCCCGACCGACGAGATCTGCGAAAAGTGCGGGTCGGGGATGGTCATCAAGTTCGGCCGATTCGGACAATTTCTTGCGTGCTCGACGTATCCCGAATGTCAAAATACGCGCGAAGTCGGAAGCAAGAAAACGGGTGCTGAAGGCGAGGGCGCCGACGGCGAAAAAGCGGAAGAGATCCCGGTGTGCGAACTCTGCGGGCGCGAGATGGCCTTAAAGAAGGGAAGGTTCGGTTCGTTCTACGGCTGCACGGGATATCCCGAATGCAAGAACATCCGCAAGATCGCAAAGGGTGATCAAAAGCCGGCACCACCTCCGGTACCGCTGGATGAGATCTGTCCGAAAGATGGCGCGCACCTCGTCAGGCGCCAGGGACGTTTCGGTGAGTTTATTTCATGTTCGAACTACCCGAAGTGCGATTACGTAAAGCGGGAAACGCTTGGCATCAAGTGTCCGAAATGCGGCGATGGCGAGATAGTCGTTAAAAAATCACGGCGTGGCAAAGCCTTCTACGGCTGTTCCAACTATCCGAAATGCGACGAAGTTTACTGGGACAAGCCCGTAATGCAGGCCTGTCCGCAATGCTCGGCACCGTACATCCTGGAGAAGACGACCAAGCGGGACGGAACGGTCCGTTATTGCAAAAACGAGGACTGTGATTATAAAATGGCCGTTAGTAACACGGAATTAACGGCAGATAGCACGGCGGAGGCCGAAGCCCCAACCGTTTAGCGCGCTTTTGATGAACGAGAATATTCAGTTCCTTCAAGCTTTTTTGAAGAACCCGGGCACGGTGGGTTCAATAACGCCTAGTTCACCCGAGTTGGCGCGGCGAATGGTCGCGGGGCTCCGCCCGAATCAGGACAGCGTTGTAATGGAGCTCGGAGTCGGTACCGGCGCGATCACGAAGTTTTTGCAGGAGATCGTTCCCAACGACAGCTCGTACCTCGGTATTGAGCTGGATCGCGACCTTGTTCGTTCGCTCAAACGAAATTATCCGGAGATGAAAATCGTTCGGGGAAACGCACTCGAGGCTTCCGAGATACATCGCAAATCAGGCTTGGGTAAAATCGGGACCATCATCTGCTGCCTGCCTTTTGTCTCGATGCCGAACGAGATCGGCGACAAGATCTTGCTCGAGGCGGATAAGTTCATGCAAAAGGGCTGCACGTTTCGCACGTTTCAATATGCTCATGGCTATTACTTTCCGTCGGCCATCAAGCTTCGCGAATTTATGCGTGACCGCTACGGCAAATCGAAACGCAGTACGCTGATCGTCAAAAATGTTCCCCCGGCCTACACGCTGACGTGGTCCACCCTTTAGCCAGCGCACCGGTCTGAAACTTTTCGGCTCGGCTGTGGTATAAAATAGTTAATCTTCAAGAGAGTCAATTCAGCTTTTTCAGGAGAAGTCAGAATGGTACGACGCAGATTTTTAAGCGTAATGCTGGTTTACGCGTTTTTGCTTCCGACGGCTGCTTTCGGGCAGACGACGGCCGCGGTTATTGAAAAAAAAACAGCGGCGACGACCGCGCGGGCCAAGGTTTATTCCGCACCGAAAGCTGTCATCGATAAGATCCGCGATGAGGGGATGAATCACTCACAGGTGATGCAGACGCTTTCATACCTGACGGATGTGATCGGCGGGCGCCTGACCAACTCGCCGAACATGAAACGCGCGAACGAATGGACCCGCGACACGATGGCCAAATGGGGAATGCAGAACGCGAAACTGGAGCCCTGGGGACCGTTCGGCCGCGGCTGGTCATTAAAGAGTTTTTCCGCGCAGGTGAACGAGCCGACGGTATTTCCGGTCATCGCATATCCGAAAGCATGGTCGCCCTCGACAAAAGGCCCGGTCACGAGCGACGTCGTCTATCTCGACATAAAATCTGACGAAGACTTTGCAAAGTACAAGGGACAGCTTCGCGGAAAGATCGTACTCATTTCCCGGACGCGCGAACTAAAGGCCGACTTTGGTGGAATGGGTGAACGTCATACCGACGAATCTCTTTCGAAACTTGCCACGGCGCCTGATCCGGCGACAATTACCGCTCCAACTCCTGGACAAAATGCGCAAGCGGCAACGCCCGAACAGCAAGAGCGCTTCCGTCAGTTCCAAATGGCGCAAAAGGCGGCTGGATTCGTATTTGACGGAGAGGCCGCGGTGCTCGTCGACAACAGTCGCAACGGCAGTGGCGGTACACTGTTTGTGCAGAGTGCGAGCGTCGCTCCGTTGGCGGTGCCGGCGACATCGGCCGAGGCTCCGGCGCAAGGCGCACGACGCGGCGGACTTTCGCCTTATCAAAAGGAAGCCGAGGCTCGGATGCTGCCGCAGATGACGATGGCGAGCGAGGATTACAACCGTCTCGTGCGTATGATCCAGAACGGCGCGAAGCCGCGAATGACCATCGATATTCAGGCGCAGTATCACGACGAGGATCTGATGGGTTACAACACCGTCGCTGAAATTCCCGGGACGGACCCGACGCTCAAGGAAGAGCTGGTAATGCTCGGCGGACATCTCGATTCATGGCATTCGAGTACCGGTGCGACCGATAACGCCGCCGGATGCGCTGTTGCGATGGAGGCGGCGCGCATCTTGATCGCGTCCGGCCTGCAACCGCGACGCACGATCCGCGTTGCCCTTTGGAGCGGCGAGGAGCAGGGCTTGAACGGATCGCGCGAGTACGTGAAACAACAGTTCGGCGAGCGTAAGCGCGGCGAGAATAATCAGCCTGGCGAGTTGGTCAAGACCGCGAATTACGACAAGCTGTCGGCCTATTACAACCTCGACAACGGTACCGGCAAGATACGCGGAGTTTACATGCAGGGAAATGCTGCCGTACGTCCGTATTTCGAAGCGTGGCTCGCCCCGTTTGCAGACATGGGCGCTAAGACGTTAACGCTCTCGAATACCGGCGGAACCGATCACCTCTCGTTCGACCGCATCGGCCTGCCGGGAT
>JBKKAS010000207.1:0-3712 GCA_046714595.1 Pyrinomonadaceae bacterium
TCTCCTTCTCTCCTTCTCTCCTTCTCCCCTTCTTCTCCTCACGGCCAGCCTTCTGTCTGTGGGATCAGGTAAAGCTCTTTCGCCCCCGGATCCGCAATGTCCTTCCTAACGAGCAGCACAAGATCGACTCCCGATCGCAGATGATACGGACCCACAAAAACATACGCGGCCGAGAATTTTCGAATGACGTCGGTATCCTGCTCATCCTTTTTTGCGAGGATCATCTCGGCGTCGATCGTATCGACGAGACGTCCGTGAAAGTTCGCCTGCTTGTAATCCCGCAGATACCAAACCAGTGGCCAGTAATCGGGCGAGACGACCTCGATCTTTGCTTCTTTCCCGCGTCCGCTCTTATCAGCGTAATACTCGATCTGCTTCACCATGTCGAGAAATTCACGGTGCGTGTGCGCATAGATGAGCGCGCGGTCCTCGTCGTCGTAATGTACAAAGTTTAGGTCGTACGATTGAAACGCAAGCAATGCGGTTGCCGTGACGGCCAACAGACCGCCGAGGATCTTGACCGAGGAATTCGTCGCCGTGATCATTTCGTTGATCGCATACCCGGCGATGATGCACATCGGAAGGAGAAAGCTGACCGCGATCCACGGCGTCTTATACGGGATGATCGTGTAGGCGGCAAACAGCCCGAAAGCCCACAACCCGATGAACATCGCGAACCGGTGCCGCGCTTTTATAAACGCGATGAGCCCGCCCAGTGTGGAGAGTATGAAAAGAGGCGCCTTGATCAGTCCGCCGAGCGCCGTGAGCAGAGATATAGGGTCCTGGAGCTCCATTCCCCATTTCAGGTACGCCCAGACACCGTTCTGCGTGTGGTCTTTGCTTCCGGTCTTGGTCCAGATGGCGTATGCGTCGATGGCGCCCTTGACGCCTTCGGGATATGTAAAGAACGAAGAGAAAAAGAGGACTACGATGTAGACAAAAACCAGCGTGGCAGCGACGAGTATCAGCAGAAGGTCGACGCCGCTTCCGAGTGCCGCGCGAAAATTGGCCCAGGTAAGTCCGGCATCGCGAATGTCGTCTATCTCCCGGGTGGCCGCCGAACTCCCCTCCTTTTCTAAGGACGGGGTGGTGACCTCGTCGACTTTAAACATCTTCCGCCAGATCCAAATACAGACGCACGCGATGAGCATTGTGCCGAGCGTAATAAACGCGGTTTCCTTGGTTGCGAAAAGCAGCGCAACGCATGCCGACGCAAGTAGAAGATAGATCGGCCGGCCATTGTTCCACGCGAGCAGCATCCGGATCACGAGTCCGACGAGAACGGCTTCGACGATAAAGAATCCGCCTCGAAATGCCCACACGGCTGTTTCATTCGTGCCGCCGAGTGCAGAAGCGAGTTTGAGCGTCGATGGCAGGAAACAAACGAGCAGGATCAATACCGTCCACGCGATCGCAATAACGCCGGCACGCCGTTTTTCGATAAAGAAAACTACGGCGACGACGAGGCCGAAACTTAGAAAGATGAAGAACATCTCGTGAATGAAGTAGCGCGAGATGTAGACCATTCCCGGCGAGATCGCAAGAAACAATGCGGCGAACAGACTGCCGATCTTGCCGATGTATGGCCGCAGGAAAAACGCGAGGATCACGACCAGTACGCCCCAGATCGCAACGCTTCCGCGCACCGTCGTCGTTTCGAGACCGAATATGTTTACGAAAAAGAGCGAGATGTAATAGAGCGTCGGGCCGTGATAGTTCGCCGGGTCGTATTTGTACACGCCGTCGCGAAAGAGCGTTGTCAGGAACCAGCCGTTAACACCCTCGTCGTGATGCATCGGCTTTAACGCCAGCCAATAGAACCTCAGGAAAACGCCCGCAAGCGTGATCAAGATACAGCTCGCGTACCAAAGCGCGTCGGTGTGTCCCGAGCTCCGCTCATCCAGTGCAATATGTTGTTGAGGTTCGGCCATTATTTTCTTCGCCGTGAAGCGGCGATAGATCATAGCCAGAAGCGAAGCTTCTGGTGTCCGGCGTCTATCGTTCGCCGCACTGAAGGTGCGGCAGATCTGACGCCCCCTTAGGGCGTGCGATCATCGTGGCACCGTCCCAGGCGTTTCACGCCTGGCTAGATTCTGCCGGCGGCGTGGCCGCCGGCGTTGTCGCCAACAGATCTCTATTTGATCTTATAAACCCGGTACTGTCCGGACTCGGCCGCGACCAGGAACCGGCTAAAGAATTGCTCATTCACACCGCCCGAGTTTCGCTCTTCGGGCGAAACGAGCACGTACCCGATTCCGTATTTTTCCATTAACGCAGCGGCGTCGGGTCCGCCCTGGTAAATTCGTTTGACATCCGATTCACGTTCGCCGTAATCGATCCCGTGCGAGCCCAGATGTCCCGGATAACGCATCAAAGACTGACGGCCGGTCAGGACGATCGCGGTGTTGTAAGTCGGCGTATTCAGGAACAGAGCGTCGGGCGGCGTTCTTCGCTTGAGCTGCTCGGCGACCTCGACCGCGTCTTTATCAAAAACCTTGTAGTTGGTCTGCTCCGAAATCGTTCGCCACAAATCGAGGGCGCCCGAAAAGATCAATGTGACAAAACAGACGGCCGCCGCTGCTCTGAACCACCACGCCTGCTTTCGCCACAACCATGCAAGGACCAGTGCGACAAAAGGTATCGAGCCTACAAACCAATATATCAGCACCTTTATGTTGTCCCACTCCCACGGTGCGAGCTTCGCGACATTTGAGACAAGGAAAAGGAAAGCGAAGGGAAGATAGAATAAGAGAAGTGATGAGTGACGAGTGATGAGTGACGAGTTTTCAGAGATTGACTTTGGTTTTTTATCACTCTTCTTTACGTCTTTGTGCCGTTGCGGGAGATCCGCTTGGCGGCTTTGCGGGAAAAACCACGCCACGTAAATTCCAACTAACAGTAGCGGAATAAAAATGCCCGTGTTTATAAACCAGAACCAGAAAAAGTTCTTGTCACCTTTATCCCACCCAAAATGCCACGCAAAGAACTTGCTGGTCTCGCTAGCGCTTCCCGACATCGACCAGGCGAGTTCGGGTAAGGCCATGACGGCGACTCCCACCGCAAACATCGTCCACGTCAGCCATCGCTCCGGCCGCAGAATGAAAAGAAAAACGCCCACGACAAACAGGACCGCGAGACTGTGCAGATGTATCAACGGCAGAAGACCGGCAAGCAGGCCCGGAAGAAAGGGAGAAAGGGAGAAGGGGAGACGCGGAGAAGAACTCCCCTCCTTGTCTAAGGAGGGGTGGCCGACGCTTTGCGCGGGCGGGGTGGTGCTGGCAATAACCTTCCACAAATACCCGAGCACGATCAACGCCAGCGGCATTCCGAGCAGCAAACTGCGCTGCGTAACGAACAGCACGACCATCGAGTTTCCCCAGCGGAACTGATCACCGATCGTGTAGTCCTTTGGCAAATGCCCGAGAAAGTCGAGAAAGCTTTTTCCCTGGGACCAGTAATCGCCGAGGAACCAGATAAATCCGAGACCTCCACTAAACAGTAAAAGCGCCGGTGCGATGCGCGCCGCGAGGCGGTCGCGCGTAAGCTTCAACACAAAATTCTCGAAGATGACGAGAAGCGACAGCGCCCACGAGAGATTCTGAACGAACATCGCGTCGCGGGCGGAAGCTCCAAGCTTTACAGCGCAGGCGGTAATAAGATCGGCGATGAACGGATACGAAAATCTTGCCCCGGCGAACGACGGATTCTCAGG
>JBKKAS010000208.1:0-11865 GCA_046714595.1 Pyrinomonadaceae bacterium
ACGTTGCCCGAGGCGAACACCTGCAAACCGTTCCTGCTCGCGAGATCGCTGTCATTCGGCCAAAGGTGATCGTTGTAATGGGCAACACGGCGCTCCACAATCTTCTCGACACAAAGGTCGGCATCACACGGATGCGCGGACAATTTCACGAGTACTTCGGCGTCAAGGTCATGCCAACATTCCACCCGGCGTACTTACTTCGCGACCCCAGCAAAAAACGCGAGGTGTGGGACGATCTCAAGAAAGTCCGGGATTATTTGACCTCGATCGGCAAATAACCAGTCATGGTAATCTGCGCAAACAAAAACGTTTTTCAATACGGAGTGATAATGAAAGCAATTTTTTCAACGCTTCTTCTCTTTGCTCTCCTCGCTTTTCCGCTCTCGTTCACGGCTCAAAAAGGCGGGTTCGCCGAGATAAAACAGTTGCAGGGACCGCAGAATCCGCGGCTCGGATTTGTGATCCACGGCGGTGCCGGTGTGATCAAGAGGGGGTCGCTGACGCCGGCGAGAGAAAAGGAATATCGTGACAAGCTCGAAGAGGCGCTCCTCGCCGGCTACAAGGCATTGCAAGCGGGGAAGTCGAGCCTCGATGCGGTCGAGATCGCGATAAGGATGCTCGAAGATTCACCACTGTTCAATGCCGGCAAGGGCGCGGTGTTCACCAACGACGGGAAGAACGAGCTCGACGCCTCGATCATGAACGGCAAAACTCTCGCCGCCGGTGCGGTGGCGGGTTTACGTCATGTCAAAAATCCGATCACTCTCGCACGAGCGGTGATGGAGAAATCGCCTCACGTGATGATGATCGGCGACGGTGCGGAGAAGTTTGCGAAAGAGCGTGGGATCGAGCTGGTCGATGAGAAGTATTTCTGGACGCAGGAGCGCTGGGATGCGCTGCAGCGGATCTTGAAGCAGGAGAGTGAGGCTCAAACTCCGAAGCCGAAAGGCAGCAGCCAAAATCTTGCCGAGTTGCCCTACAACAAATTCGGAACCGTAGGTGCAGTCGCACTGGATAAAGAAGGAAACCTTGCCGCCGGAACTTCGACGGGCGGCATGACGAATAAAAAATACGGGCGCGTCGGCGATGCCCCGATCATCGGCGCCGGCACGTATGCAAACAACGATACGTGTGCCGTCTCGGCGACCGGCTGGGGCGAGTTCTTTATTCGCATCGGCGTCGCACGCGACATTGCCGCGGTGATGGAATACAGGGCGATGCCGGTACAGCATGCTGCCGATCTTGTTATCAAGCAGAAGCTTCAAAAACTCGGCGGCGACGGCGGAATAATCGCGCTGGATAAATTCGGCAACATAGGGATCTCGTTCAACTCGCAAGGCATGTATCGGGCATACATCAACAGCGCCGGGAAGCCGGTGATCGAGATCTACAAAGACTGAGGTCCCAGGTCCCAGAGTCCCAAGTCCGAAGTCCCAAGTCCAAAGTCCCAAGTGGCAAGTCCCAAGTCCCAAGTCCCAGAGCCCAAGCCGGCACAGCTCGCGAAATGGGACGTTTGGGACCTGAGACTTGAGACTAGGGACTAGGGATTAGGGATTAGGGACTAGGGACCCAAACTTTCTATGTTGACTGCAGAGATAATCGCCGTCGGTTCCGAACTGCTCACTCCGGAGAAGACCGACACCAACAGTCTTTGGCTGACCGAGAAATTGATAGGCATCGGAGTCGAGGTCAAACTGAAGACGATCGTCGGCGATGACGAAATCCGTCTTGAAGACGCCATCCGCGACGCGCTGAAACGTTCCGATGTCGTGATAACTACGGGCGGTCTCGGTCCCACGGAGGATGACGTTACACGTCAGGTTTCCGCTCGAGCGGCCGGTCGCGAGCTGGTTTATCACGACGAGCTCGAATCGGAACTGCGTGAGCGGTTTCGCCGCTGGGGCCGGGAAATGCCTGAGATAAACAAGCGGCAAGCGTATGTCATTGACGGGGCGAAAATTCTTCCGAATCCGAACGGCTCGGCCGTTGGAATGATGCTCGTCGATGGCGGAAAACATCTCGTGGTTTTGCCGGGACCGCCGCGTGAGTTGAAGCCGATGTTCGAGAATTTCGTTCTCGATTCGTTGAAAGCCGTATCGGGCAATATCGTCGTGAAACGCAGGATCCTCCGGGTTTCGGGGATGGGCGAATCCGCGGTCGATGAACTGATCGCTCCCATCTATAAGACGTTTCCGTCTGTTCAAACCTCGATTCTTTTTAATCGAACGGAGATCGAGATCAATCTCTCCTCCGCCGCCACCGATGAAGGGACGGCCGATGCCGTACTCGATGAGCTATCCGAAAAACTTGCGGTGGCTCTCGGCCCGGCGATGTTCTCGAGTAACGGCGAGACGATGGAAGAGGTCGTCGGGAAATTGTTGACCGCGCGGGGCGAAACGCTATCGGTAGCTGAAAGCTGCACTGGCGGATTGATCGGCATGCGACTTACCGAGATCGGGGGGGCTTCGGCGTATTTCCACGAAGGTGCCGTTACATATTCCAATGAGGCGAAGATCCGAACCTTGAATGTACCCGCCGAGACATTAGACAAACACGGAGCCGTAAGTGCGGAAACAGCGGAGGCCATGGCGGAGGGGATGCGGGAGCGCGCCGGAACCGACTACGCTATCGCCGTGACCGGTGTCGCCGGACCGGACGGCGGCAGTGACGAAAAACCCGTCGGAATCGTCTACATCGGTTATGCGGACGATCGGCGGACGAAATCGCTGCTCTTGACGCTTCCCGGCGATCGTTACCTGATCCGCTGGCGCTCGAGCCAAGCCGCACTCGACTATCTCCGCCGGCAGATCCTGAAAAAATAGAGCGCTCGTTGCAGGCGTCTTTTTCCTGGTGGGATACATCAAAGCGCTCGGTCCAAAAATCAATAATTACTTGCGTTTTTAGCCAAAGCAGACGAGAATTACGGGAGTGCTCACGACCCTTCCATCGGAGAATGTTTTTGAAACTTGAACCAACCCGAGACGTGTAAAAAACGTCGGACGAGAGCTTTTTGTTTTCCAACTCTAAATTCAGTCGCATCTTTAATATGAAAAACTCAGTTTACGCGCGATTTTCGCTCAGTCTTTTATTGGTCCTGTCGTTGATGTCGCCTCTCGCCGCGATGGCCATGGGCGATGGAAAGAAACACTTCAAGCAAGGCATGAAGCACGAAGTCGCTGAAGAGTGGGACAAGGCGGTCGAGCAATTCGCCCTCGCCGTCAGTGAGAATCCTAAGAATCCAGAGTACCGGCTGCACATGCAGCGCTCCCTTTTCAATGCGTCGCAGATGTTTATGAAAAAGGGAAATACGGCCGCTCAGGAAAAGGACTACCAGAGCGCGTATAACCATTTTCGTAAAGCGTATGCGTACGATCCGGTGAATGAGCTTGCTAGATCAGAAATGGCCCGCATGATCCGGATGCAGGAGGCGGTGCAGCGCGGTGAAGATCCCGATGCGAAAAGGGACGAAAGCGGGAGGGTAAAGTTGGTGCCCACGAGTTTCAACCCCCAGGCGCCACAGGACGTTCAGATCCCGCAGCGGCTTGAAAAAATGCGCGACGTTCCGTTTCCGGGCGGCGTCGATCTGCAATACATCGTTAAAGAGTTGGCGAAAGACCTGGATCTCAACGTACTGTTCGACGCCGAGTCGAGATTGGAAAACCGTAAGATCCGGATCGAGTTAAAGAACGTTACCGCGGCCAAGGCGCTGGATTACATCTTTTTACAGGAGAATTTGTTTTTCCAAAAGGTCGGGCCGAGGACTATCCTCGTCGCGACCGGAAATCGCCGCACTAATTTCCAGCAGTTGGTTCTCAGAACCTTTTACCTTGCGAACGCAAATCCAAAAGACGTCAAAACGATCATCACGTCGGCGATCCCTGCTCAGCCGGGACGGAGCCAGACCATCGTCATTGAAGACGCGACGACAAACAGTTTGACCATTCGCGACACCGAGGAAAATATTCGCCTTTTCGCAAAGCTTATCTCGTCGCTCGATAAAGACCGGGCCGAGGTCGTGATGGATGTTGCGATCTACGAAGTGAACAAGTCAGATCTACTGAAGATAGGTAATCAGATCGGTGGAACGGTCAACGGCGTAAATCAACTGAATAATATTGGCGGCTCGAATGCGGGAGCCATCGCCTTCAACACAGGTGCATGGGCGGCCAATATCGCGACCAATATTGCGACCGGACTTTTGATACCGTCGTCGGTAATAAGTGCGTTTCAAAGTAAGCAAAACACTAAGCTGCTCGCATCCACTCAGATCCACGCGTTCAACAACGAAGATTCATCGGCCCGGATCGGGCAGCGCGTTCCGGTGCGGACCGCACAATTCGTTACGGGTGCTAATCAGTCGAACGACGGCGTCGTGTCCAACGTGGTCAATTACGAGCAGGTCGGCCTGACGCTCAAATTCAAGCCGATAGTTTTCCCGAATCAGGATGTGCAGGTTGCGATGGAGATCGAGTCGAAAGATGTGGCTGACGGCGGAACTTTTGAGAATCCGATCTTCACGGAACGAACTATCAAGGGAACTGCGCGAGTTCAGAACAACAAGACACTTTTGCTCGCAAGCGTTGCGCAGGACGTCGAAGGTAACGGACGTTCGGGCATTCCGGTGCTCGGCTGGCTGCCTATCATCGGCCGCCTGTTTACGGCACCGACCCGGAACAACCGGCAGGTTGATATTGTTATCGCAGTTACACCCCGCGTGATTCGCGCTCCGGCCATCTTGCCCGAGGACGAGGTCGAACGCCCGACGGGAAGTCTCGCGACACCGACCAGCGGATCACTCGAAGCTATGATCATTCAGGAAGAGCGCGAAGAGCTTCTCGCTTCGGCGCGGCGTTTGCCGACCACGGCGAGGGTTCAGCTTCCCGATAGACCGGCCGACAGTCCGGCGTATGTGCGGAGTAGCACTGAATCGACTCCTGTAACGACGACTCCGGAAAATACTACGGCGGCAGTTAAGACGGATGCGGTAGCGATGAAGCTTGTCCCGATCGACAGCAGTGTTAAGACATTGCAGATCAAACAGACGGCAGATACATCGCGTGCAGCACAGCCGGAGGTAAACAAGACGACGGGTGATGCAGCAGGTGCGGGATCTCCACAGGTCGAGCTAACGCTTGCGAATTTGGCGGAGATGAAAGCCGGCGAAAAGATCAGGATCCCGGTGATGGTCAAAAGCAACGGACCGTTCCGGTCGGCGGTACTTGGTCTTCGCTTTGACGATAAAAAACTGGCCGTTCGTTCGGTGATGTTTGGGGACGTGTTCGGCATGGGCATCGCGAACACGGGGGCAGCACCTTTCCTGAATCAAGGCGGAAGGATGTTCGTTTCGCTGGCACCGGCTGATAAGACTCTCGCTGCTACTGACGGCGTGTTGGCTTTTGTCGAGATCGAAGCGCTTGCCGACGGAAAACCTGAGATCGTTTTGGAAAAAGATGTTCTTAACTTTCTCGCCGCTGACGGACGGAACTTTTTGGTGAAGTTTTAGTTTGTGAAAAATTGGGTGAACAAATCACGATCGGCGGGCGGGTTCACTCTCTTTGAACTCGTGATCACGCTCACCGTGTTGGCGATCCTGATAATGGGAACGCTCCCGCTGGCGCAAAATTCGGTACGACGACAGCGTGAGATGCGTTTACGGGAAACCCTGCGTCAGGTCCGGAACGCGATCGATGAATTCAAGCGCGATACGTTGGGTGCCTGCCCGGCGGGTGCTGTCTCGACGGGGGATCCGACACGCCGCCGCGTCCCGGGTGCAAATGTTCCCGCCGACCCGAGAAGCCGGGTGGTGATCGACGACTGTACTATTTTTGACAGCGAGAACCTTGACCGGTACCCGCCCGATCTGGATGTTCTTGTTAAAGGTGTCAAGGTGCGGCAGCGCGGTTTGAATCTTACCGGAGGCAGCGGCCTTCTGGAAGGATCTACGCAGGCCACCGAGCTCAATTCGACGGACGAGGTAACGAAGGTTTACCTTCGTGAGCTGCCCATCGATCCGATCACGGGTGAGTCCGACTGGAAGTTTCGTTCTTCATATCAGGATAAAGACGACGATAGTTGGGACGACATAAACGTCTTCGATGTCCGGTCCGCGTCCGACGAAGAAGGGATGAATGGAGTGAAGTATAGTGACTGGTAAGACGATTGCGGATTGCGGATTGCGGAGTGCGGATTTGTCGTGCGGGAACGGAGACTGCGCGCGGCCTCTTTATGTGGTTCGCGAGAAGATCCGCAATCCGCAATCCGCAGTCCGCAATAGCAAAGGGTTTTCGCTGCTGGAGTTGATGATCGCGATGTTTATCCTGATCATCCTTCTTTCAGTCGCTTTCCCGACATACCAGCGGAGTGTGCAGCACGCGCGCGAGACGGTATTAAAAGAAAATCTCTGGCAGATGCGACGGGCTATCGATCAGTTCACAGCCGACAAAGGAAAGATGCCGCGATCTGTCGACGAGCTTGTTGAAGGAAAATACCTTCGGGAAAAGCCGATTGATCCGATCCTGGAAAAGGATGAGTGGAACGAGATTCAGGGCGAAGACTCGCTCTCACCGGATGGTGAGCAGGGCCTGATGGACATTAAGAGCACGGCCGAGGGCGAAGACAGCGCAGGTAAACCGTACAAGGATTATTGATGTTATCAGTTTTAACGCAACCGAATTATCCAAAAGCCGCCATTGGTCTTGAAAGTGAAGCAGTGACGGCTCTTGCTTTGCTAAGAGAAGGCCGCGGCCGATATGGGATTGCGCAGGCGGCGACCGTCGAGCTGCCCTCAAAGTTGTTGACGCCCAGCTTTGTCGAGAAAAATATTTCGAGTCCCGAAGAACTTCGCGTGCTTCTTGAAGATGCGGTTGTCACAGCCGGTCTTATGAACCAGAAAAACTGGTCCGTTTCGTTGCCCGGCAATACGGCGCGTACTGCGATCCTTACTCTCGACAACGGATCGGCCGCAAAAGGAGCGACCGAGGAGATACTCGATTGGAAGGCCGAGCAAAGCTTTGGTGCTCCGGCAGGAGAACTTCGCATAACGCGGGACAAGATCTCGAACGATCGCGATGGCAGATCGCGTTATTTTGCGACCGCCGTCAAACTTTCCGTCATCGACGAGTACGAAACGATCTTCGAAAGTCTCGGTTGGAACGCGGGGCTGATATTGCCTCGGGCGGTTAGCGAGACCAAATGGCTTATCGGAAGTGGCGACCAAGCCGATTCTCTTCTGCTGAGTTCGCAAAACGACGGCTTCACCGCTCTGCTATTACGTAGTGACGAGCCCGCGGTCGTTCGTTCGGTAACGTGCACGCCCAGCGAACGCGATGACGAGATCTATCGGCTGCTGATGTTCTACAATGACCGTTTCGCCGACCCTCATTCAGGCGGCTTCCTGGAAAAACTTCTCGTGATAGGCAAGGACTTCATGCCCGCGAAGATAATAGAGATCTCGACCGAGGCCCTGGGGCGAGCCCTTCGTGTGCTTCGGGCTGAGGACGTAGGTTTGAACGTGCCGGCCGGTAATCTCAGCTTCGACGACCTTGCGGCTCCCGCCGGGCTTGCCTCGTACGCCTGGCGATAACACAACCGCCCAGTCAGGCACCACCTCCGCCCTTCGGGCATCCCTTAGACAAGGAGGCGAGATTGGGTGCCCCCCTCCAAGAAAGAGTACGGAAGGCTTTGCGCGGTGAAACATTTTCGCCGAGAATACCGTAAGACCCAGGCACTATGGCAACATCCGTGGCAGCCCTTAAGAATGTAAACGAAATTTCAGATCTTGAACTGATCGCGTCGGCCATAGGCGGCCGCGAAGACGGGTTCGAAGGTCTTGTGCGGCGCTACCAGCGTCCGATCACCGGCTATATTTTTAGAATGCTGGGTGATTACGAAGCATCGCTTGATGTTTCGCAGGAAGTCTTCATAAAGGTATACAACTCTCTTTCCCGTTACAGCTCCGAATACAAATTCTCCACCTGGCTTTACCGCATAGCCCATAACGCCGCGATCGATCATATGCGGCGAAACTCTGTCAGTCCGCAAAGCCTCGAAACCGAAAACGCCGACGGCACGTATCAACTTCAAATCGAATGTCCGAAGCCAACTCCGGAACAGGATAGCGAGCGAAGCGAATGGCGAACGGAGATCGACAACGTCGTCAAGCGATTGCCGGCCGCATACCGGGAACTTATCGTGCTCAGGCATTCACGCGATCTGAGTTATGACGAGATCGCGGACGTTACAGGGCTACCGCTCGGGACCGTTAAGAACCGCCTCTTTCGCGCTCGGGAAATGATGCGTGAAATTTTTGTTGAGCGGGGAGTTACCGGGATCTAGGAGAGAGTTATGAACTACGACATGCAATATCGGCCGCAGATGGGCCTCCAGACGGCGGATGAGAGACAGGTGGGATTGTTCCTGCATTTGTCGCAGTTTGCGAGCTTAGTTTTCCCGATGCTTGGCATACTTGCACCGATCCTGATCTGGCAGTTGAACAAAGATAAGATGCCCGCACTTGAGGCTCATGGAAAGATGGTTACGAACTGGATGATCTCAACGATCATTTACTTCATTGTAAGCGTCATTTTGATCTTCGTGTTTTTCATCGGGTTGATACCTCTGTTCGGGCTCATGATCGCCGGCATTGTCTTTCCGATAATCGGAGCGGTGAAGGCGAATGAAGGCGAGCTTTGGGAATATCCCCTAACGATTAAGTTTCTGAAATAGAATCTGATGCAGAGTGTCGAAAGTAAAATTTGGGAAGCATGTCCCTCGCCGGAGATCTCGGCGTATATTGACGGCGAATTGTCGCCGGGGGATGAGCTTGAGCTCGAGCGTCACGTCGGCGGCTGCCGCGTGTGTGCGGACGACCTTAATTTACAAAAGGGCTTTCTTAACGCGTTGGACTTCTCACTGGAAGACGAGAAGCAGATACAGCTTCCGGATAATTTTGCGAGGGCCGTAATGGCGAACGCCGAAAGTCGCGTCAGCGGGCTTCGGCAACCTCATGAACGTCGCAATGCAGCATACGTCTGTATTGCCCTAGTCATGTTTTCGCTTTTCGCCTTGGGGAGCAACGCGGAAAAAACTTTCGCCGCGGCAGCTGCGATGGTCGAAAAGGCTCTTGCGGTAGCCGCGTCGGTGTGGCATTTCGTCTACAACATAGGACTGGGCGCGGCGATCGTGTTCAGGTCTCTAGCGTCGGCCTTCGTCTTCGACTCAGCAGCAGCAGTCACGTTCGTCCTCGGGATCTTTGTTATGTCGCTTTATATGTTTTCGCGGCTGGTTGGCAGGTTTCGCCGCACCTAGTTTCTTGGTTTTTATAACGTGACATATTTGATCGCCTCAATCCCGTCTCCAATTGGCTCACACCCATTCGATTTACGGATCTTAGTTCTCACCACGGCCATCATTCTTAGCGCCGCCGTGTTCTCATTCGCGCAGATCTCCGATTCGTCGGCGGGGAATATCTTTATCGTCGAAGACGCACCCGACCAGGAAATTGTTTGTTACGGCAAGACGGTGATCGTCAAGACCCGAGCCCAGGGTGTATTGGCGATCGGGGGCGATGTGATCGTAGAGGGGAAGGTTACCGGCGATGTCGGCGCTATAGGTGGGTCTGTCATTCAAAAAGACGGAGCGTATATTGGCGGCGATGTTTTCATTATTGGCGGCAAATACATGCCGGAGAGCTCGGCTCCGCTTCGCGAAAAGGATCGGGAAACCGTGATGTATGCGGGCTACGAAGAGGAGCTTCGCGACATGACGCAGAATCCGTTCTCCTTACTCTCGCCCCATTTTTCACTCGGGTTTTTTGCACAGCGGATCCTTTCAGTACTATTTTGGTTTGTCATTTCTCTCGGGCTCGCGACGATCGCCCCCGGAGCCGTCAGCCGGGCAATCGCGAGATTTCAGTTATCGGCCGTTAAGATCGTCGCCATCGGAGTCGCGGCATTTGTGATAACCACGATCGGCGTGATCGGAAGCCTCAAGGTTTTGCCGAGCCACCTCGGCGTTATCCTTGGGCTGATGGTATTTGTTCTGACCCTGCTGGCCTACGTTTTTGGGCGGGTAGCATTGAACGTCAGCGTGGGAAAACTTCTACAGAAACATTTACTTGGTGGCAGGTACCAGTCGGAAACCTTCGCGATTCTCCTCGGCGTCGTTACATGGACCGTTATTCTCTCGATCCCGTATGTTTGGCCCTTCGCCCTCTTTGTCCTGTTTTCCGCTGGAATCGGTCTTGTTCTTACCGCTCGCGCGCCTCAGACCTGGCAGACGCGTTGAATGTGCAACTCCACGGCTGACAAAACTTTACATTAAAAACAAAAACCCACGTCGCGAAATGCACGTCTTAGATTGTTCGGGGCAAACTTCGTTCTGTCGCCGCGTATCAAGTATATTGTTAATTGATGTTTATGAAGCTCAGCAAATCAATTCCGACTGCGTTTTCGCTGCTCCTGCTGATGGGGATGTTTACCGCGCTCTTTCCGCAAGCAGCGGGCGTGAAGCCATCGGTAGCGACCGGAGACGTTATCTCGATAGACGCCCGCAAGATCGTCTTACAGACCAAGGACGGTCCGCTCGACGTACCTTTGTCGGATAAGACCGAATACAAACGTGTGCCGCCGGAGAATCCGGTACTAAAGGCCGCCGTTGCATCGTCCTTCGGTGACATAGGTACCGGCGACAAGCTGGTGGTGACCGGCATTTTGTCTGACGACAAGAAGACGCTGCCGGCGAGATCGGTCTATCTGATGACCAAATCCGACATCGTTCAAAAGAATGTGAAGGAAAGCGAACGGTGGTCGACGCGGGGCGTTTCAGGACGTGTTGCTTCAGTGGACCAGACGACGCACCAGATCAAGATCGAGGTTCGCGGTCTGGGCAATACGACGACGGTTGTTTTAACTCCGAAGGACGGCGCGAAGATTCTTCGCTATGCACCCAACTCGGTGAAGTTCAACGAAGCGAAGGCAAGTTCCTTAACTGACATTCAAGCAGGTGACATGCTTCGGGCTCTCGGCGACAGGAGTGCGGATGGCGTTAGCTTCGCGGCTGAAGAGATCATCACAGGTGCGTTTCGTACCGTTGCCGGCACGGTCAAGGCGATTGACGTCGCAAAAAATCAAGTGGTCATCAGTGATGCCCAGACGAAAAAAGATATAACCGTCGAGCTCGGATCGGCCTCTGTTCTAAAGAAGTTTCCCGAAGAGATGGCTCAACGCATGGCCGCCATGCAGAATGGTGCGGCCGGCGGTGCGAGGCCCGGTGGAGCGGCCGGTGCGGGAAGCAGCGGTGCGGCTCCCGTTGGACAAGGTGGCCAAGGCGGTCCGGGACGCAGCGGTGCGGCTCCCGGTGGACAAGCCGGGCAGGGCGGTCCGGGACGTGGTGGATTCGGCAGACCACGCGGCGGCATTGACGAAATGCTGGAAGGATTTCCAAATATTACGGTGGCCGACCTTAAAATTGGCGATGTGATCGCCGTGTCCAGTACAAAAACAGATTCAATTGATCGTATTACGGCGATAAAGCTACTAGCCGGTATCGAACCTTTTCTTCGTGCGGCTCAGGCCCAGGCTGCGGCCAGCGGCGGCCAGCGCGGGCAGGGTACATTGAGTTTGGACATTCCAGGGTTGGACGGTTTCGGCGGTCCTTAACCTGATGATCAGAAATTGGAACCTGCGAGATCTTTTCGCGTTTCCTATCTGATCGACTATTTTTCTCCTCAAAAATTGAAAATGAAATTTATCAAGCTATTTTTTTTAACAATCATATTTTCTGTTCCGATTTTCGCCCAGCAGGCTGGCAGTTTGGGCGGTCAGATCCAGGATACGCTTGGCGCTGTTGTCGTCGGCGCCACAGTGA
>JBKKAS010000209.1:0-4888 GCA_046714595.1 Pyrinomonadaceae bacterium
GCAGTAGGCAGTAGGTAGAATCTAAAATCCAAGATCTTAGATCTCAAATCTCAAATCTCAAATCCCAAATCTCAAATCTCAAATCTCAAATCCCAAATCCCAAATCCCAAATCTAAAATCCGTCTGACAGTTTTCGGAGGAATGCAAAACTGAATATGCCAGTATCGTGGTGGTCGGAGAAATGAAAGTTCAGGGCATAACGCCCGACTATTGAAGTGTGTTCGATTGAGATGTCTTCAGGGACCTGAGTTTCGTCGAGCGTCCTCTCGCCGGTCCATTCGTTGACGCATCCCGCACATGGACACGAACGCCTCAGCGTCGCCGCGTCGTAACGTGTTTCAACATCGTCCGACCACTTGATCAAGATTTCGGAATCGCTCTCCTCGATTATCTGAACCGGCTCTAGCATTCCTCTTTTTCAGAGACGTCGAGGCTTGATTCTATGTGCGCGGCTTCGATATCGAAATGCGAAGCGGAATATACGGGCTGCCCATGCCGCAAAACTATTGCCTGCGGGGATTCGTGGCGGACGCCGGTGCGCGAAGCAATAGCATTCGATATATCACGGTGTGTTTGGATCACCACAAAGTTTACGTCGCCAGTCAGGTGAGCGACCTCGTGATACACACCGGCACTAATTCCACAGCTTGAACTATGCTTGAAAAGCAGAACCGGTCGCTCGTAAGATTCGTGAAAAAGACGATCCAGCCTGTCGAGCGAATCGAGTTCGATAAAGTTTGCGGGCATATTTACGACCATCTGTAGGAGTCTGGCGGCGGCGGACTCATGTTCGTCCGCGACTCCAAAGAAGGAAAGACTCTTCTATAAGCCACCACGTTGCCCGCGATCATGATCGGGATAACAAAGTACACTCCGATGCAGAGGGCGAGATAGCCCAAAAACACCAGTCCTATATTTACCACTACCAGACCGGCAACACCGCCGAGATTCTGCCAAACGGCACGCACACTTGTTTTCATTGCGTCGATGGCACCGAGATTACGATCGACGATCAGGGGAAAAGAAAAGGTGAGCAGCGTGTGAAAGCAAACCATTGCGATCAGAACCACGAGATCGATCAATCCGATCACGACGAGAGCTCCGACCATACCCGCCTCGCCGGCTTGTGCCCCGCCGACCATCGCTGCGATCAGGGTGATGTAGACAAAGATGTAGTAGGCAAATACCGGGACGATGATGATCAGGATCACCACTAGGCCGGGCGCGAAATAGTTCATGCCCTTCCAAAGATCGTCAAATACCACGGGCTTTCCATCGATCGCTTTCAGGTATGCGTACATAATCCCGCAGATCATTGCGCCGGCGAGTATGTACATAGTGACGCCGCCGAGGAGTCCGCCGACGAGACCGATGGCAAAAAGAAGCCAGTAATCCTTCTTGATCAGCTCAAAGCCTTCTTTGACGCACTCGATCGGGTTGATGACGCCAGTTCGGAATTCCGTGTTTGTCATAAGAGTTGTTAGTGGTCAGTGGTCAGTAGTCAGTAGTCAGTGGTCAGTAGTCAGTAGTCAGTAGTCATTTGTCGAGCAGGAATGACAAATGACAAATGACAAAGTTCGAATGCCAATCAAGAATCAGCTCGATATATCCTCTCAACGTACTCGCTCACCATTCTGTCGCTGGAGAATTGTGGTGTGAGCGTGGCGATCGAGTTTTTCATCCGGCGGATCCACTCGCCGGGAAAACCCGACTCATCTATATCATAGAAAGCCGGAATTACCTGATCTTCCAGCGTCGAGAATAGCGACTTGGCGTCGCGTTCGTCCGCCGCTTGTTCCTCTTCTTGACCGAGATCACTGATGGAGAACCCGTTCTCGCCGTTAAAGCCCTCGATCCACCAGCCGTCCATTATCGAGAAATTCAGTACGCCGTTCATCCCGGCTTTCATTCCGCTTGTCCCGCTTGCCTCAAGCGGACGACGGGGAACGTTCATCCATACGTCGACGCCTTGTACGAGATAACGCGCGACATCCTGGTCGTAATCTTCGATGAACACCGCGCGTCGCTGCCAGTTCGATTCGTGATTGATGCTCATCAGTTCCTGGAGTATCTGTTTCGCTGTCCGGTCTTGCGGATGAGCCTTACCGGCAAAAACGAACTGCACCGGCCGAGTGGCGTGGTCCACGATCTTCAAAAGGCGGTCAAGATCTGACAACATCAGATTCCACCGCTTATACGCCGCGACCCTGCGGGCAAATCCGATGGTCAGCACGTCAGGAGAAAATAGCTTGTGTGTGTCTACGTGTTCGTGAATCGTGTCCTGAGTTCCGGTTTCTTTCACCGTTGTCCGTTCGCGTATGAAGGCGATGAGAAGATTTTTGAGCTGCCGGTGAATTCGCCAGATGTCCACGCCCGGAATTTGTTCGATCGCGGCCGCCCATGCATCTTTATCGCGCAGAAGCTGCTGCCAGTGGGTGCCGATAGTCCGGGCAAACAGGTTTTGCAATCCGGGTGCGATCCACGTCGGTGCGTGAACGCCATTTGTAACGTATGTGATCGGCACATCACTCGACCCGGCACTTTGCAAAAACATCCGATGCCAAAGTTCACGTGAAACTTCGCCGTGTTTCTCGCTCACACCGTTTGCGGAGCGGCACATCCGGAGCGCGAACGGAGTCATCCCGAACGGCTCAGCGTCGTTACCGCTGTCAATTCGTCCGAGATCAAAAAACCGGTCTTCCGATATCCTTAAACTCGAAATAAAGCCAGCGTCGAAACAATCGCGGAGCTCGGCGGTCGAAAACGCATCATTCCCCGCGGCCACCGGCGTGTGCGTTGTGAAAACGCATTGTGAGCGGACGGCGTCGACCGCTTCGTCGAAAGATCGTTCGGGATTTGCCGACAGATACTCGCGCGCGAGCTCGAGCGTCAAAAACGCCGAATGACCTTCGTTCAAATGAAAAACGGACGGTGCGATGCCAAGTTTCCTCAAGAGCCGCACGCCGCCGATACCCAGGACCTTTTCCTGGACGATCCGGGTCTCCGTACTGCCGCCGTAAAGGTGCCCGGTTATAAGGCGGTCGACTTCGGCGTTCTCGGGCACATTCGTGTCGAGTAAATAAAGCGAAATTCGCCCGACTTTTGCGAGCCACGCACGCGCAACGACCTCGCGGCCACGAATGTGGACCGTTACCTTCAGTGGCCCGCCGTCTTTCTCGAGAACCGGCGTCACGGACAGCTCTGACTCGAAAACGTCGGCGTAACGTTCTTTCTGCCAGCCGTCGTGCCCGATCTGCTGACGGAAATAACCGAAGCGATACAGAAGACCCACCGCAACAAGCGGGAGGTTCAAGTCGCTCGCCGATTTGAGATGATCTCCGGCCAGAATTCCAAGACCGCCGGAATAATTTGGAAGGGAATTATGAATACCGTATTCGGCGCAAAAGTATGCGATGTCAGAACCACCCGTGGTAACGGGTCGGTTCTTTGACCCGTCCGGTACCTTGGACGGTTCCGACATGTATCGATAAAATTTCGCGGCGAACGCATCCACCTTCTGCTGATAATCTTCTTCGGTCGCCTTCTGCCAAAGGCGAAGCTCGCTTACCTTTTTTAAAAGGAGCCGCGGATTCTGTTCGACCTCGTTCCACAGAGTTGGATCGAGATCTCTAAAGATCTCGACGCCCTCGACATTCCACGACCAATAAAAATTACGTGATAATTCGTCTAACGCTCGAATGGGTTCGGGTAATTCGCGCCGAAAACTGAAATCATAGGAAGCTGACGTTTCCTGTGCCGTACCGACCGCTTGACTCATAGGGTTTTGTGCTTCGGGTGAAGACTCCGTCATCGTGAGTGTTGGCTCTGAAGCTCTGGGAAAATATAGAGCAATGGGAAGGAAACGGCAAACCGCTACCGAGTGAACGGGCTGAAATTATTTCACCTTTTTGCGAGACGACCGTATTTTCCGTAAAATTTTAGTTTCGCTCGTTCCGTGTGTTCCGAGTAGTCCGTGCATTCCGTGGTTCGCAGAACGTAAACCACGGAATACACAGAATGCACGGAACAGAACGGAACCGAGCACCGACCACTGATACTGATCACTGCATATGAATCTAAACATTATTCCCGTTACATGGACCGACGAAGGCGTCCGCATGCTCGATCAGCGTTTGCTTCCGACCGAAGAGAAGTGGCTCGTGCTGCGGACCTATAACGATGTCGCCGCCGGTATCAAGGACATGGTCGTGCGCGGAGCACCGGCGATCGGCGTGTCGGCCGCGTACGGCATCGCGCTTGGCGCAAAGCAATTCGTCGGAACGAACATCGACGATCTCGAAGATGAGATCGATTACATCTGCGGCGTGCTCGGCGCGACCCGGCCGACCGCCGTGAATCTTTTCTGGGCGATCGACCGGATGAAGCGAACGTTTCAAACAGCCAAAGCGGCAGGGAAGTCGGTCGGCGAGATCCAGCAGATCCTGGTCGATGACGCAAAAGCGATCCACACTGAAGACATCGAATCCCAGCGCTTGATCGCGAAGTTCGGCGGCGAGCTGATCGAGGACAATTCGACTGTGCTGACGCACTGTAATGCCGGAGCTCTCGCGACTGGGGGTGTGTGGGGAACGGCGCTCGGTGTGATCCGCGGAGCGGTCGATCAGGGCAAGCATATTTCCGTGATCGCCGACGAGACTCGTCCGTACATGCAGGGTGCGCGGCTGACCGCCTGGGAATTGATGCAGGACGACATTCCCGTCACACTCATCACCGACAGCATGAGCGGCCACGTGATGAAGAAGGGCCGCGTGCAGGCAGTGGTCGTCGGTAGTGATCGGATCGCAGCTAACGGCGACGTCGCGAACAAGATCGGGACCTACATGGTCGCGGTACTCGCTAAACGACATGGCATTCCGTTCTACGTCGC
>JBKKAS010000210.1:0-5378 GCA_046714595.1 Pyrinomonadaceae bacterium
AGCGCGTCTTATATCGCGGTTCCGGCGGCAATGCGCCTTTCGATTCCCGAAGCCAATCCTAGCCTTTACGTCCCGATGTCGCTGGCAATCACGTTTCCTTTTAACATCATTGCCGGAATGCCTTTATATCTGGCGATCATCAATTATTTTTGGAGCTGAAAAGTTATGCTGCCGGTCAAAAAAATCGAAATAATCATTGACGAAATCGGATTGCTGAAAGTCTTAAAACTGCTCGACGCGGCGGGCGTGTCCGGCTACACGGTCATCAAAAACACCACCGGCAAAGGCGAGCGCGGTGAGCGCGGCGGCGACGAACTGACCGGCGTTTTCACCAATTCATACGTGATGACGGCTTGCCCGCCGGAAAAAGTAACCGCCGTCGTCGAGGGCCTCCGCCCGACTCTCAAACAGCGCGGCGGCGTGTGCCTCGTTTCCGACGCGCTGTGGCTGATTCATTAACAGCGCTCTTATATGAACCGGGCGGACGCAAAACGTGCGCTTCATTCATCAATTTCAACCGAACGTGTCCGCCACGGTTTTTGGAGGATGATAATCGAGTCCGGTGACGATTTGCGCCAATAGTCCACGTTCTTCCGCGCTAATGCTGCCGTCGCAGTCGAACCGTTCGTCGTTCGTGACTGCCGCCACGCGCATGCAGCGCGACAGCAGTCTTGACCGTTCGCTTTCACGGTTCCGCACTGGCATCTCGTGCAGAATTCCGCTCAAACGCTTTAAGCTATCGTTGTAAAACTGCCGGTTCGGTTGGTCGTTCAGCCACTTGTCCAGCGTGTCGTTGTGCGCGTGCCGCTCATCAATGCCGTCGGCGCGGGCCGCCTCGAAGACCAAATGTCTCTCCCGCGTCGAAACGATGCCGTGCGACCAAGCAACCTGCACGAGCGGCACAAGAAATAGAAGCCGCTGCTCAATTGTCGAGTCGTCGTTTGATTCATCGGCGACAATTTCTGGGGTCACCACTTGCGGCGAAGTTTTCATCTCGCGCCGAAATAGTTTCGAATGTTTCTTACCGGTAAATTTATTCATAGAAACCTCTATTTTGTTGGCGGCGGATGCTCGGCGATGGCAAACATCCGCCTTGGTTTTAACCGACTGCAATCGCAGCTTGCAGTTCCAGCTCGATTCTTCGCTTGTTTTCGCGCCCTCGCATCCACGATTTTTCGATTTCGACGACCGCGAACAGGAACGCTCCCGCGCCGATTGTAATCAGCAAATCAATTGCCGGGAGCGGAGTCGTTCCGAACATCGTTTGCAGAAACGGCGTGTAAATCACCGCCACTTGCAATAGGAACACGAGGGCGACCATTCCGAGCATCAGGCGGTTCGAGGTGATGCCTATGCTAAAAAGCGAATCATGGCTTGAACGAGTTGCCAGCGCCTGCCCGATCTGCAAAAAGGCGAGCGTTGTAAAGGTCATCGTCTGCCAGTTTTGATAACCCGCGCTCCAGTATCCATACCCAGTGCCGAGAGCAAGTAAGCCGATAACTCCGCCAAGCCAGACTATGTGACGCCCCATACCGCCAGCGAAAATACCTTCGTGCGGCAGAATCGGCGGACGCCGCATCACGTTGCGTTCGCTCTTTTCGACGCCAAGCCCGAGTCCCAGCAAGCCGTCGGTCAGCAGATTGAGCCAGAGCAATTGCAGCGGCAAAAGCATCATCGGCATTCCGACAAGCGGTCCGATTAGAACGGTCAGGATTTTGCCGATGTTTCCAGCGATGGAAAACTTTATGAATTTTTTCAAATTGTCGTAAATCGTCCGCCCTTCTTCGACCGCCGCAACAATTGTGGCAAAGTTGTCGTCGAGCAAAACCATGTCTGCCGCTTCCTTAGAAACGTCGGTGCCGGCGATGCCCATCGCCACGCCGATATTCGCTTTTTTAAGTGCGGGCGCGTCATTCACGCCGTCCCCCGTCATCGCCACGACGTTCCCGCATTCCTGCAACGCTGAAACGATGCGGTATTTATGTTCCGGGGAGACGCGGGCGAAGACTGAGATTTTTTCGACGACGTTTCGTAATTCCTCGTCGCTCATCTGTTCAAGCTCTTGCCCGGTCATTACGCTCTGGCTAGTCTCGTCGGCGATGCCTAAATCACGTGCGATATAGGCGGCGGTCAAAGGGTGGTCGCCGGTAATCATCACGGCTCGAATCCCGGCGGTTCGGCAAGTTTTGACCGCTTCTTTGACTTCGCTTCGCGGCGGGTCAATCATTCCGATCAGCCCGACAAAAGTGATGTCGCTTTCGGTGGTTTCGGTGTTGATCGCCGTGCCAAGCGGATCGAGAAAACGCATTCCGACTCCGAGAACGCGCATTCCGTTTCCGGCGAGCTGGTTGTTTGAAGCCAGGATTCGCGTTCGCGCCTCAACGGTCATCGGTTCGGCGTGTCCGTCACTGAAAATTTGATTTGATAAGTCGAGCATTCCGTCAACCGAGCCTTTGGTGAAAGCGATGAACGGCGGGCTTGCTTCCTGCGGGAAATACCCGTTGAATATTGTTCGCAGTTTTTCCGGCATCAGCGCAACGTCAGCCGGCAATTGATGAACGGTCGTCATCCGTTTGCGGTCGGAATCGAACGGCAATTCGGCGACTCGGCGCAGCGCAAGTTCCATATCGCTTTTCATAATTCCGGCTTTGGCGGCAGCCACGACGAGAGCGCCTTCGGTCGGGTCACCCATCGCCGAAAATCGGCGGTTCTGTTCGTTGCGCTGTAAAAGCGCGTCGTTGCAAAGCGCGCCGCTCGTCAGAAGCAGCGAAATCGTCGCATTCAAATTTGTAGTTTCGTCCGGCTGCAATTCGCCGCCTTTGACCGAACTGCGTGACATTTCCTCTCTCAAATCGAGCCGCTGCCCGGCGACATCGAGAACGGTAACTGTCATTTGATTTTGAGTTAGCGTGCCGGTTTTGTCCGAACAAATGACCGTCACCGAGCCGAGCGTCTCAACCGCCGGAAGTCTGCGAATCAAAGCCTGACGGCTCAGCATCCGTTGTGCGCCGAGAGCAAGCGTAATCGTCACGACTGCGGGCAGACCTTCCGGCACAGCGGCGACGGCGACAGCAACGGCGGTCATCATCATTAAGGCGAATTCTTCGCCACGCAGCAAACCCAAAAGGAAAACCAGAGCCGCCACGCCCAGTGCTAGCAAGCCGAGCGTTTTGCCAAGCTGACCAAGGCGTTTTTGCAAAGGTGTGTGTTCGCGCGGGACGTTTTGCAGCATACCGGCGATGCGCCCCAGCTCGGTGTTCATCCCGGTGGCGACGACCGCCGCCGCTCCGCGCCCGTAACTGACCGCCGTTCCCATATAAACCATATTGCGGCGCTCGCCTAGCGGCACGGTTTTATCCCCGGCAATCGGCGCGATTTCCTTTTCGACCGGCTCCGATTCGCCCGTCAAAGAGGCTTCTTCGACGCGCAGACTCGCGCTTTCTATTAGGCGACAATCAGCCGGAATTTTGTTTCCGGCTTCAAGCAGAATAATGTCGCCCGGCACCAATTCACGCGCCGATACTTCGCTAACCACGCCTCCGCGCCGCAGTCGAACGAGCGGCTGCGCCAGTTTCTTTAACGCCGCCATCGCTTTTTCCGCCCGGTATTCCTGGATAAACCCCAAAACCGCGAACAGCACGACGATTGCCAGAATTACGCCCGCGTCCTTCCAATCACCCACGAGCCCGGAGATGCCCGCCGCAGCAATCAAAATCAAAACCATCGTGGAGGTGAACTGTTCCCACAAGATCAGCCACGGACCCACCGCGCCCCGTTCAACAAGTTCATTGAAGCCGGATCTGCCTCGTCGGTGCATCGCTTCTGCGTCGGACAACCCGATTGCGGCATTGGTCTGCAGTTCCTCGACTGTTTCGCCTGCGCTCAAATGAAACCACAGATCTCGCTTCCTGTTATTTGTTATTTCTTGATCCATTATAGTTACCGTACGTTTGATTCAGGTCCGTCTTGGGCACCTCTGTCGATTCGATGTCTTGGCGGTTAATTATTTTTATTCCAATTGGTTTCCTCATTGTTTAACCTCTTCATCTGGTCCTGCACGATATTTTCTGCGGGTCCTTGCCCGACTAGTGGGCAATCGCAATGCCACCGGGGAACTTCATCGGGTAAAAATTTAACGCAACAAACTAAAGCCTTGAGTAAAAAATGCGGGTCCCCTTAGTCGGAGACGGGACGATGGAAGCGTCGCAAATTGCCACAGCTTCGTTGACGATTTCCACAAAAGTTCGCCTCGAAAAGAAAGGACGGCCCACTGCGAGTGAGCATCCCAACTTTCGCCGCGAAGTAGTAAAGGACTTTCTTAGACGTGACGACACAGAATTTCTCTCCGCGATTTCGAGCGGATATTAGATTATCTCGAAAATCAAACTTTCTTCGTCCAATCCAACGGATAAGCGATTCTCAGCGCATAGTCCCAACCCACATCCGCTCCACGCCGGGCCGAAAATTGAACGTTTAATAAATATTCGCCGCGAGTGAAATGCAGGACGCGCTCGTCTCTGAAACGTCCCCTGTCTTTCAGCTCCTGATCTTCAACGAAGTGCCATCCTTGATTGGTGAGTTGTTGGTAATAAAACGCCTTTATTTCCTCAAACGACGCATCGCTTTTATATTTTCTTGTAATCGAAACATTTGAACTCGTTGCGTGAGTATCTCCCTCCACTTCAAATTTACTCTGGTGAATTGAAACGGATTTGAGGATCTCATTCATTTCAACCAGCCTCGCCTTACCTATCATCGGGTCGTGCGAAGCGCACCCCGAAACGGCTACCACTATGGCGATCACATACGGCCAAATAATCTTTGCACCGCGAAGTGTTTTCATTTGAGCGAGTCTTCCTTTGTTCGTCTTTCGGTCTAACAAAATGCCGCTGAACTAAGTAATCTGCCGCAATGACTGTGCCGCTCCCTGATACCGATTTGTTTTTTGCAAAATCCAGTTTTGGGAGATTCCTAACAAAAATAATTATGCGATCAAATACCGGCGCGAAATTCCCGTCATTTACGTGAATTCTTTCGCGCTTACCTAATGGTTATATTCTGGCGGGATGAAAAACAGACGGGCGGGTAGGAACGCCCAATCTAGCAAGGCTGCTTACTGAAGCTTTCGATCTTTGATCGCCTTCCCCATCTGTTTCGCACCTTCATCAACTTGCCCGCACGTCGTGTGATTGTCCGTCGACAACGAGTTGGATCCGATTCGATGCTAAGTCTTCGCCGCCCGAATCAATTAAGCGGAAATGAAAATTCATGACTACAAAAAAGCTAGCATGCTCATGAGGATTAAACAGCGCAGTCAATCGGCGTTAAAGTTGCACAGTACCTAAAGTAGATAGAGTAACGAATGACTGATAGAGATC
>JBKKAS010000211.1:0-7885 GCA_046714595.1 Pyrinomonadaceae bacterium
GCTTTGCATCGACCTTCTCGTTTCGAAAGCCGAATACGGAATCACGGGACATCACTCGAAGGTCCGGGATCCGGGAAAGCGAAAATATTACGCTCTCCGCGAGACCGTCGGCAAGATATGGGTCGGAGGACTCACCCGCTTGGTCTTCAAATGGCAAAACAGCGACCGATCTAACCGGAAGCTCGTCGACCGTCACGAAGTATCTGGATGCAATAAAGCCCACCACCAGCAGCGAGGCGATGGCGAGTGCGGTTATGCCCACGACATGCCTAGCCGCGAAATAGCGTGTCTCGCTCTCAGGGTCGTCGCTGACTTCAGCCGTCTCGTCATCAGAGGTAGCTTTGTACAGTCGATCCGCATCGTCCGCTGGAAGAACATCGCAGACGAACTGATACCCTTTGCCCGGGATCGTCACGAGAAAGCGGGGACCAGTCGATTGGTCGCCCAGAGCCTTTCGAATTGCCGAAACCTGAACCGTCAAATTTCCCTCTTCGACGAATTGATCCTTCCAGACTGAATTCAAAATCTCTTCTTTGGTAATTACGCGGCCGGGATTCTGTGCAAGAAAGTAAAGCAAGTCGAACGCTTTTGCGTTGAGGGGAATGTGGGTCTCAGCACGGAGAAGCCGACGCCGTCGAGGGTCCAGCGTGAATTCGGCGAACGAGTATGACTGGCTTTCTTCGGCGTTCATGGCAGGTCTTAACAAGAATTAGGAACGATTTTTCCAAATTAGGGACATTTTGTAGCGCCGCGTTCAATCCTGTTCGCGTCGCTTGAAGATGAGCTCGGCGTTAATTTTAGCAAACGATAGGCCGCCTGCGAAAGAACGTTTCCGATCGGAGTTGCTCGAGGCCGGTAATGACAAATTCTCGCGACGAGAGAAAACACTAAGGAGATTAAAATGACAAAGAACAAATTACACCACGTCTCTATATCGATCATATTCATGATACTTCTAGCGGTCTCGTCCTTCGGCCAGGCTGCTAAAGAAAGCATCTGGATGGAGTCTTCCATTGGAGCAAGTCAAGCAATTATCGGCTCCTGGTATCTGACGGTGACATCCGACACCTTTCCCGTACCGTTCAGGGCAATGGTCACCTTAGGTGAGGGCGGCGGCGTGGTTGCCTCCGCTCAGGGCGACGTTTTGCTTCAGCCGCCACCAGGAGTTCCGCCGGTCGCAACGGCCGCCCACGGCGCCTGGTTACGGACCTCGAACCGGGAATTTTTATTCACCTTCCGGCAGATATTTTATAACGCCGACGGAAGTTACGCTGGCGGAGCCAAAATACGAAACGCCGCCATGCTTGATGCTTTCGGGAACACCATGAGCGGGCAGTTGATCGTGCAGTACTATGACGCCGCAGACCAACTAGTATTCACCGGGACAGGGACTTTTACAGGAACACGAATTGTCGCCGAAAGTCTGAACCCATAGTGGCGTATGGAACGCAGTCAATGATCACAACGTCAGTTCCATAAAGAGGACGCCTTCGTTTGGATTTTCGTAGTAGGGCGCGATCTCGCGAAAGCCGTACGCCTCATAAAGCCGTACGGCTTTTCCCATTTTCGGAGGAAAGGTATCGAGACGCATGCGGTCGTATCCGATCTCTGTAGCGTCGGCGATCAGACGCTCGATCAGCAGCTTCCCGATCTGTCGTCCGCGGAATCTCTCTCGTACAAATAGCCGCTTCATCTCGCAAACGCCATTTTCAAGTTTTCGTAAAGCAATACAACCGGCGATCTCTTCGCCCTCTGTTGCGAGATAGAGTCTGCCTGACGGCGGCGCGTACTTGCCAGGCAATACTTTCAACTCATCTTCAAAACCCTGAAAGCAAAGATCCAGACCAAGCCGCGATTCGTACTCGCGAAAGATCTCTTTGGCGGTGGCGAGATCCGCTTCAGTTTCGGCCTGAAAAATCTTCGTTACGTTCATGTGAATCAGAACTGAAAATTGAAAACCGAGCGTCTCGGAGTTATGGTAATTTAGTTACCCGGTTTCGTTCAAAGCGATGGACAGGCGTTCGTTTATCTCCAGACTTACTATTTCATCCGGCGGTCTCGCCTTCGCCTGTGGCGCTCTTGCGAACCGTGCCGAGGTATTTCGCGAAACGGGAAGCATTTCGCATCGCCGCTTGGTCGGTTACGGAGAGCTTTTTCCGACGGTTGCCAAAAACACCGGCGAGACGTTCCTGTCGCTGCCAAAAAGCTTCGAGTACAACATTATCGGCAGGGCAGGGGCGCCGATGTCCGACGGCCGAGCGACGCCGCGCGCGCACGACGGTATGGCGACGTTCAAGGTCGGGCGCGAACTGCGTATCGTGCGCAATCATGAGATCTCGGGCGGCCGCATTCCGCGACCGGGCAGCGCCATCGGCGCGGCAAACCATTACGATGAAACAGCCGGCGGCGGCTCCACGACGCTCGTCATTGACCCGAAGACGCGCACGATAACACGCGATTTCGTCAGCCTTTCCGGAACGTTGGTGAATTGTGCGGGTGGGCCGACTTCGTGGGGGAGTTGGATATCATGCGAGGAAACGACGATCGGGCAATCGATCCGGACGACTTCGACCGGCGCCAAGATCGGTGGCTTTCCGAAACCACACGGTTATTGTTTCGAGGTCTCAGCATCTGCGAATACGAACCTCCCGCCCGTTCCGCTGAAGGCGATGGGTCGATTTGAGCATGAGGCGGTGGCCGTCGATAAAAAGACCGGCATCCTTTATCTGACCGAGGACTTCAATCCGTGCGGCCTCTATCGTTTCCTGTCCAGCCGTGACAAACGCTTGGCGGAGGGTGGCGTACTGCAGATGCTTTCCGTAAAAGGGCACGACCGGTACGACACGCGCCGCGGACAAAAGCAGAACGCGATTCTCAACGCTACCTGGGTGACGATCGACGATCCCGATCCGGCCGCCGCGGATCTCGATCCACAAGCGGTCTCCAAGCAGGGACGTGCGAAGGGCGGTGCCGTCTTTGCGCGACTCGAAGGCTGTTGCGCAGACCATCGCGGACGGATCTATTTTACGGCGACGAGCGGCGGCGACAATCGGGGCGGTCAGATCTGGCGATACGATCCCGTTTCTCGCGACTCCGGTCACCTCCTACTTCTGTTCGAATCACCCGGGCGGGGAATTCTAGATATGCCCGATAACGTTTGTCTGATGCCGGACAGCCGCCTGCTCTTCGTTTGCGAAGACAGCGATTACGTCGGCGAAGGTGGGACGCCCGAGAACCTCATCCGAATTCTCGCGCCCGACGGACGCATTGCCGACTTCGCGGTAAATATCGCGCCGCTCGCACCGCGGTCCGAGTTTGCCGGAGCAACGTTTTCGAAGGACGGCAAGACGCTTTTCGTCAATATACAACACGCGGGTGTTACATGTGCGGTCTGGGGCGATTGGAGCAAGTTTGACCTTGATGGAAAAAGATCTCGACAGGGATGAAGGGGATTAAAAGGATACGGATCGCCCGGCGCATGCGCTATCTCCTCCATCCCCCTTGTCCCGGCAAAAGAATTCTCATTGGCAATGGGCGCGGCCCGTTCCATTTATTTATACTCACGATATGGAATTAGCGGTCGAGAAATACAAGGTCGCGGACGAGCCGTTCTATCTTCCGATCGGCAGCGAGGTTGAATTGTTCGAGGCGGCGTACGCGGCGCGGCTTCCGGCGATGCTGAAAGGACCGACCGGCTGCGGCAAGACGCGGTTCGTCGAATACATGGCGTATAAGCTGAACCGGCCGCTCATCACGGTCGCGTGTCACGAAGACCTCTCATCCACCGATCTCGTCGGCCGCTTTCTGCTCGAGGGCGAAGAGACCATCTGGCACGACGGCCCGCTCACGAGCGCAGTTCGAGCCGGAGCCATCTGCTATCTTGACGAAGTCGTCGAAGCGCGAAAAGACACCGTCGTAATTATTCATCCTCTGACCGACGATCGCCGCCGGCTACCGATGGAAAAGCGCGGCACCGTGATCGAAGCGCCGCCGGAGTTCATGCTCGTCGTATCATACAATCCCGGTTATCAATCGATCCTGAAAGATCTCAAGCAGTCGACGCGGCAGCGTTTCATCGCGATGGAGTTTGATTATCCGAATGCCGATGCCGAGACCGAGATCGTTGCAAAAGAAGGCGGCATCGATGAAGACACGGCACGCGATCTGGTGAAGATCGGGCAGAAGGTCCGCAACCTTCGAGGTCACGGATTGGAAGAAGGCGTCTCGACACGGCTTCTGATCTACGCCGCGCAGATGATCGCGCAAGGCATATCGCCGATCGATGCGGCCGAGGTCGCGATCGTCTCGCCGATCACCGACGACCGCGAGCTTCAGCGAAGCATCCGCGAGATCGTAACGACCATAATCTAGGGGTAAAAGTGACAGCTACCGTAAGGGTCGTCGCGCATTTGACCGCGAGACCCGACAAGATCGAAGAAACGCGTGAGGCGCTCGGGGCCGTGATCGAACGCACCCGAGCGGAGGATGGGTGTATCACGTACGAGCTGATGCAGAACACAGCCGATCCGACAGACTTCACGTTTGTTGAAGACTGGTCGAGTAATGCGGCGCTCGACATGCATCTCGAGTCGGAACACATCCGAGATCTTCGATCGAAAGCCGGTGAACTCCTCGCCGCACCGCCTGATATCCGGCGATATACGCTCGTGGCCTAGCCCCGGAGGCGATTCAGGTATGCTCAAATACGGTCGAGATCCACATCGTCGGAGCAGATCTAACAAAAGGCTTCAAGAAGTTTTGAGTCCCGCCTTCAGGCGGCAAGTTTACCGAGAGATAATGCGACGCTTAGAAGATGATCGAAGCGACCGAGAAGCCAGCGGGAGGCCGCCTGAAGGCGGAACTCAAAACGGGTCCAAAGGCGCGGCTCAGAACTCACGTCGCGACTTTCTAAGAGTTCTCGGTGCGACTGCGGCGGGCCTCGCGCTCGCGCCCGCGGTGTTTTCGCAACGCCGGCCGAAAAGATGCGTGGTGATCGGGGCCGGTCTGGCGGGACTTGCCGCCGCTAACAAACTCAAGACCGCGGGCTGGAGCGTGACCGTTCTCGAGGGCCGCAACCGGATCGGCGGTCGCGTTTTCTCACACAAGGTCGCGGGCACCGATCTTATTTGCGAACTCGGTGGCGAGTGGGTCGGCGAAAGTCACGAACGTCTAAAGGCCCTCTGCCACGATTTCCACATTCCGCTTCAGCGGCATCAGTTCAAAGATTATCTGCTTCGCGACGGACGAGTTTCGCCTCCCGGCGAATGGGGATTCTCGCCGCAGGCGAAAGCCGCGTTCGAGAAGCTTATCGCGGGTTACGAAAAGCTCACGGCACTTCAGAAAACCAAACTCGATAAATACGACTGGTGGACGTATCTCGAAAAGATCGGCTTCACCGGCGACGATCTTCGTCTTCGCGATTTGATGGACAGTACTGATTTCGGCGAATCGATCCGTCATGTTTCCGCGTTTGCCGCGCTCGCCGAGTACGCCGAGTCTAGCCCGAACAACGAGATGGATTACAAGATGACGGGTGGAAATTCGAGGCTCGCAGTGGAGCTCGGAAAACGGATCGGGCTTGGCAATATCTACACCGATACACTCGCGACGGATATTATTCAGCGACGCAGCGTGGTCACGGTCAAGACAGCGACCGAAACGTACACCGCGGATGCTGTCGTTTGCACGGCGCCGGTACAAAGTCTTCTGAAGATCAAATTTGATCCGCCGCTCCCGCCAACGCAACTCGACGCAGCCGAGCGTCTCACCTATGCGCGCATTTCCAAGAACAGTGTCTTGTACGACACGCGTTTTTGGCGCGACGAAAACTTCTCGATGGTTTCGGATGTCACCTCGCACTACTACTTCCACAGTACGCAAGGTCAGACCGGCCCACAGGGAGTCCTGACGTCGTATGCGGTCGGCGAAAAGGCCGATGTGCTTGCCTCACAGTCGCACACGCGACGGATGCGTATCATCGCAAACGACCTCGTCGACTTTGATAAAGACGCGCCGAAACTTGCCCGAGCGATCGCCTCATACGACTGGCAACGCGATCCCTTCACCGACGGAGCATACGCGCTATACAAGCCCGGACAATGGTTCGGCATCCGCCCGATCCTCGCCCGACCGCACGGTAAGGTGCTGTTCGCCGGCGAGCATATTGCCGATTGGCAAGGCTTTATGGAAGGCGCGATCGAGACCGGTGAAGCGGCTGCGGCGAGTTTGATCAGTTAGAAAGAAAGTATAAAGCAGAAAGCAGAAAGCAGTTCACCGCTTTCTGCCTACTGCCTTCCGCCTTCTGCCTACCGCTTACTTCAGTTACTTACTCGCCGTCGCCTGCTTTTCTTTCGGATCGTACGGTGTCGACTGATAACGTTTCACCGCTTCCTGGGCGTTGTCATAGTTGTCGCCAAGATCGGCCGCACGTTTGTACGCGGCAACCGCCCGGCCGCGGTCACCTTTAGCGTCATACGCATTGCCCATTTTGATATTCGACCAGACCGAAAGCCACGGCGGACTAATGCTGCCGCTCAATGCCGCTTTGAAATTATCGATCGCGAGATCGTAATTCCGCTGTTCGAGGAACAGCAGACCGAGGTGGTAATAGATCCACGAGTTTGAGCGGTCGAGCTTCAGAGCCTCTTCGAATTGCGCCTGAGCTTCAGCATAGCTGCCTTCCTTGAACCGTTCGATCCCGCGACGGGCGATCGATGAAACGCGAAGGTCGGGCGAGATGCGAAGAAGTTTGTAGTTTGGGTCGATCACGACATTCAGTGGTTTGCCGGTCGACTCGATGTTGAAATCGGCGCTCGCTTCGTCCATCTGCAGCACCTGTGTGTGCAAACCATTCTCACCTTCGGACCTCAGTTGCACCTCGACAGGCAGCCGCAGATTGTCGTAATTCTGTTTGACCGTTCCGCGTGCCACAAACTTCCCACCGCGTGTGCGGATGATCAGATAGTCCGACGTAAACTCCGGGACGCCTGTTCCCTCGACCCAGCGGGCGAAGAAGTAGCGAAGATTGTCACCCGCGATGCGCGACGTAAGTTTTTCAAACTCGTCTATCGAAACATTCCTGCCGCGATTTTCCTGCAGGTGCGTGCGGAGTAGCTGGTTAAATTTCTCCGGCCCGAGCGTATCGCGAAGGAGCTTAAAGACGAGCGCGCCCTTGGCGTACATGATGTACTGGTACGCGGTCGATTGATCGTCGAGGTTTGCCGGAGCGCGAAGCAGTGATGCCGTCTGCTCGAACGTCAAAGATTTTTCCAAAAGCTCGCGCCTGAGATTGTCGAGCTGAGCACCCGTCATAGTGCTTTCGCGAAAAGCGTAGGCGCTGTATTCGGAAAGCCCTTGTGCGAGCCATGCGTCGTCAAACGATTTTAGCCCAACTGTCAGGCCCCACCACTGATATGCTGCTTCGCGCTGTAGACGCTCGTTCGTGATCTCGCGCGCTTGTTCGAACTGGCGGTCCGCAATGAACAGCATTCCCGTCGAGGAATAGAGGTCCAGACTCTCGTCGTCGATCTGGACGATCATCAAACGCTTACCCATCGCCGGCTCGCCGAATTTCTTTGTATAAAACTCGAGTGCCTTTCCCAGCGTTTCGCCATAACCGATGACAAGCTGATCGCTGCCCGGCTTCGTAAAGAATTGCAGCTCATAGCCGCCGATGTTTAGAGTTCTGGTCGAATATTTTCCGTACGCGATGTTTCCAACCAGAGCCGGTTTCGACTGAACGAAGCGGAATTTTCCACCGGCGTTTGAAACTGGTGCGTCACTGTAACCGATAACCTGGAAGCCGCCCGGGACGGAAATGCTGATATCCGCGGTCGCCTGGTCGGCGGCGTAATCGTGAAAAGGGAACCACCTCGCCGCGTACATC
>JBKKAS010000212.1:0-6894 GCA_046714595.1 Pyrinomonadaceae bacterium
GTCAGGAAGACGTGCAGCGAATGGTGCGTGAGATCAAGGGACTGCTTCCTAGTGAATCGTGAATCGTGAATCGTGAATCGTGAATCGTTAAGACGCTCGGAAATCATCCGGGCGTTTTTTTTTCGTCGAAGGGCCCGATTCTCGACAAAACGATTAACGATTTACGATTAACGATTTACGAGATCCTGATCGGGAACGGCACAAAACACAACACAAAAATAACCAGCGTCACAAGCGCTATCAACTTACGTTTCATGTCGAGCGGCGTTTGATCATGCGGTTCGGGATGTTTAATGCGCGCCATGATCCCCAGCAGAATGGCGATCAGAAATCCGCTCGGACTGTTGTAGTAGATAAACCCGATGATCGACAGCGCGGTCATCACAACAAACGCGATCCGGCCGGTAAAGAAGTGAACGCGACGCCCAAGCACGGCGTAGATCGCATGCCCGCCATCCAGTTGACCGGACGGTATCAAATTCAAAGCCGTCACCAACAACCCGACCCATGCGGCGAAATAGAACGGATTGCCGTGTCCGAGATCGAGGTTGACTCCAAACATCGTGGCCAGGATCTGCATCGCCAACGGGTTCGAAAATTGAAGATCTTCCATGCCGAATGATCGCTGTGTCGATAAGACCCCAGCGACCCCCACCGGTATCAACGCAATGAATCCGGCGATCGGCCCGGCGACACCTATATCGAACACAGCTTTTCGCGATGGCATCGGCGACATTATTCTGATGAACGCACCAAAGGTACCGGCGGGACCTATCATCGGCGGCGTCGGGATAAAGAACGGCAAGGTCGCATCAACTCCGTAGATGCGGCACGCGATGTAATGTCCCATCTCATGCGAGATCAAAATGAACAGCAATGACAGTGAGAAAGAAAGTCCATCGATCAAAGATCGTGTATTGCTAAGAAGAGTGTAAACGGCCGTTCCGACAAGTCCGAGGTATCGTGAAGGCAAAGTTACGATAAATTCGAGAAGCTCGGGCCAGCTTTGCGGGTCGGCAAGCGGCATCGAATCGATGGTGCCAAACGGATAGAGAACGCCGGCGATCGTCGCCGTGATCAGCGTGAGAAGTAAGAGCAGGCCGTGTTTTATCCATGTTCGCAGTGTCGGCCGCATTGCCGTGCGCCGCATGTAAACTTGTTCGACGGACATCGTTATCTACAAAAACAAGTAAATCGTAAATCGCAGTCGATATTTCGACCCACTGCGATTTACGATTTTCTGAACTAACCGGCGGTCCTTAACTCTTGACTGCTCTCGCCGACAATTCTTTACCCGGTTTGAATCTGATCGTCTTTCCGGCCGGAATCGGAACTTCCATTCCGGTCCGCGGATTTCGACCTACCCCACGCTTGCGCGGCTTGACGACAAAAACACCAAATCCGCGAAGCTCGATCCGTTTCCCTTTAGCCAATGCGTCTTTCATTGCGTTGAAAAGCGAATCGACAACCTGTTCCGCTTTTTGCTTCGGAACGCCCGTCTTTTCGGCGACATGGTTGACGATGTCTAGTTTGATCATCACTGCCTCCTTTGCCTGTGCAACGTGAAAAGAAAAAACCGCAACTCGACACTTAGCTCCATAATAAACCTCTAACTTCACGACTGTCAAGATTTTGCGGAAAGCTCGCCGGGCGTCTCCGGGGCATATTTTTCACCCGCGAGAGCGAAGATGATAAAATTCAGGCAAGCATTTATTAAGTAGATCTTGTTCAGGAGGGTGTAGGCATGCGTTGGCGAGATTACGGGCAGAGTTCGAATATCGAGGATCGTCGCGGCATGGGCGGTCGCGGGCTGGCGATCGGCGGTGGAGGCATCGGCGTTATAGTGATCGCGCTGGCGGCAATGCTGTGCGGCATAGATCCGCGACAATTGTTGGAGAATTTGCCGACGGAAACGGGGCAGGTACAACAGCAACCCGGCAGGGCGAGCAATTCCGCTGCTCAGCCCGCCGACGAGAACAGGCAGTTCGTCGGAGCGGTGATGAAGACCACCGAAGACATTTGGGGCGAAATATTGCCGGCTCAGGCACGCGTACGCTATCAACAGCCGAAACTCGTACTGTACAGCGGACAGACGCCTTCGGCATGCGGGTATGGCGAGGCCGCGATGGGGCCGTTCTACTGTCCGGGCGATCAAAAGCTGTATCTTGATTTCGACTTCTTCAAGGAACTGGCGCGCGAGTTCAAGGCGGACGGCGATTTCGCCCGTGCCTATGTTATCGCCCATGAGGTCGGTCATCACGTGCAGAATCTTCTGGGCACAATGGACAAAGTGCAACGGGCCGGGCAGAGTAACCGGCTGTCCGTCGCACTCGAGCTCCAGGCTGACTGCTACGCCGGCGTTTGGGCACACCATGCTCAGAAGAAAGGATTGGTCGAAGCGGGTGACGCCGAAGAGGCGATCCGCGCCGCGTCAGCCGTGGGTGACGACACGATACAGCGGCGCACTCAGGGCGTCGTGATGCCCGATTCGTTCACGCACGGATCTTCACAGCAACGTATGCAGTGGTTTGCGAAAGGAATGCAGTCGGGTGACATGCGTCAGTGTGAGGCTTTTAGGTAGGAGTACGGGTTTGGTAAGAGTTACGCCGGCGTGTAGGGGCGGCCGTAGATCTCTTGATAGACCCAGCCGAGCATTCGGGCTTCGGCTGTGCACAATTGCTCGAGCCAGCAGCTTGTCAAATACAGTCGCCGCTCGGCCTTTGTCGTAAGCTTTTCAGCCTTTTCGATAGCAAGCATATCAGGCGCGTCGTCGAGCTTATTAGCTTCGGTGATCTCGATCTTTGTCTCGCGTGCTTCGTGAAGGGCGTTGAGCACATCGGACAGCCACAGACCCAACAGCGGCTCGGAATTATTTTCCTCCAGCGCCTGAAACACGCCGACAGCAAAGCGCGCCTCCGCGTTTTCGAACGGGTAAACCCCGGCGCCGCTCTCGACATCGTCATGCTGTTTCCATTGAAACAACTCCTCGGTGTACGGATGACGCATGCGGGCGACACGCTCGTCGAAATTCAAAAACCACTCGACAAGATCCGCGAGCGAGGTGTTGTCGATACCGCCCGCGGGTTTTCGCAAAAGCTTCGGCGGGCCGTTTTCTATTTGTTGGGCGTCGGTCATTGATGGCTCGGGGTCTTTTACATTCATCTTACCGCTTGCATATAATTTCGCAATAACGTGACGGAAGATACCCTTAACGACAATTTTCAGAACGCCGTCGAAGCCGAAGAGGAAGAGCGTGACCTTGGCTTTGGTTCCGTCGTCGCGGGCGAGAGCCGTCAGCGGTTGCTGAATGCGGATGGATCGTTCAACGTCCAGCGAACGGGCGTCAGCATTCTCACCTCGCTCAACCCGTATCACACCCTGCTCTCGATGTCGTGGAGCACGTTCCTCGGCCTGGTGCTGCTGCTTTACTTCTTCAGCAACATTATCTTCGGCTTTCTCTATGCGGCATTCGGGCCAACGGCGTTGGTCGACACGTCTGCCGAGCCCATGAACGATCTGTTCATACGCGGATTTTTCTTCAGCGTCCAGACGTTTGCGACGATCGGCTACGGCACGATACACCCCGTCGGCATCGTCCCCAACCTGATTGTCACGATCGAGTCGTATTACAGCCTGCTCGCGAACGCCCTCATCACAGGCGTCGTGTTTGCGCGTTTCGCACGCCCGACGGCAAAGATCGTTTTCAGCAAGGTAGCGGTGGTCGCGCCTTATCGCGGGATCACGGGTTTGATGTTCCGGATCGTCAACGGCAGAAACAACCAGCTCATCGAGCTCGGGGCCAAAGTTATGATCGCCCGCTTTGTTAATGAGAATGGGCGAACGGTGCGCCGCTTCGACATACTGGAGCTGGAACGGCGGAAGGTCACGTTCTTCCCGCTGGCGTGGACGGTCGTCCATCCGATCGAAACCAATTCCCCGTTATTTGGGTTGAGCAATCAGGACCTGGTCGCAACCGACGCTGAGATACTTATTTTGCTAACGGCCACCGACGAGACGTTCGTTCAGACCGTCCATGCGCGCTCGTCCTATAAACCGAGCTCTATAATCTTCGGACACAAGTTCGCCAATCTCTACAACGAAGTCGAGGATGGCGAGCCGATCTCGATCGACGTCAGGCGCCTTTCGGAAACTGAGAAGGCTTAGCCCTCAAAAGAGCGCAGGATCGTGTAGGATTTTAATTCCGATTCGTGTGTTTCGTGTTGTTTCGTGGTTTAGGCTTTTAAAACTGAAACCACGAAACAACACGAAAAGACCCGAAGAAGATAACCGCTGATGTTTACTGGAATAATTGAAGAACTCGGAACGGTTGAGTCGCTTGTCCCTGACCAAGGCGGTGCGCGGATGGTTGTATCGGCGAGCGTGGTCGCGTCAGGCTCGAACGACGGCGATTCGATCGCGGTGAATGGCGTGTGTTTGACCGCGGTCGACGTTACAGCATCGTCGTTCGCGGCGGACCTGTCGCAGGAAACGCTCGACCGCTCGACGCTGGGAGATTTGACAGCGGGCTCGCGAGTGAATCTGGAGCGCGCTGTCACTCCGGCGACGCGCCTTGGCGGCCACATAGTTCAAGGCCACGTCGACGCGCGGGGTGAGTTTATCTCAGCAAAAAACACTGGTGATTTTTGGACGGTGCGTGTCGGATTCCCGTCGGACATTGCGCGATATCTCGTCTATAAAGGATCTATCGCGGTCGAAGGGATCAGTCTGACGATCGCAAACCTCGCGGACGACTATTTCGACATTGCCGTTATTCCGAAAACCTGGGAACTTACAAACCTCTCGACCCTCAAACCCGGCGACGCCGTCAACCTCGAAGCCGATGTGATCGCAAAGTATGTTGAGCGAATGATGACGGGTAGTAAATAGCGAATCGTGAATAGTGAATAGTGAATAGTTGCGGCGTTAGATAGCGTAGTTCGATACTCACGCACAACTACTCACTATTCACGATTCACTATTTACTTTCCTCGACATCCACAAAATATCAACAACGGTCGCTATCGGTCCGACGATAAACAGCGCGTAGTAGGGTGCATGTACGACTTCGGCCAGCCGAAGAGCGAATTCGGCCGCGGCGACGATGAATGCGACCACCATCTGGGCAGAGCGCGACGATCTCACCGTCGTTTTTGGGTCGGTGATCATGAAGAAAATGAAAAGCTGGTACATCGGGCCGGTGATGGGTGCAACTTCGGCGAGGAACGAATGACCGGTGATCTCGCTGCGGATCAAACTAAAAAGAAGAAAGGCAACAACGTACGTCAGCGTAATGTGGAACCGCTTCAGGTTGTAAATGATCACCGACCCGAGGACCCAGATGACGAGCATCGCCCAGAGGTTGTTACCCCACTGAATGCTGAGACTCGCTACGGCCCAGGGGGCGAGGAACAACATTGCGGTCACGCCAAAATTCGAAGGGTTCCAGAGATGTCTGCCGCGCCATCGCAGGACGTATTTCGAAAGTATCGAGATCGCCGCGCACAAAGCGAATGGCCAGAGGAATGGCGAGCGGACGAGTATGCCGACGCTGATGCCCGAGATATACGCGCTTGCAAAGTGCGGCAGCTTACCGGTAATTAATTTTCCGAGTAGAAGCTCAAGCCCGATCGCTGTAAGGATCGCGACGGCTGTTTTCGGATAGCTTTCGAGAATGCCAAACGAGAGTTGACCGACGAGCAGGATCAGCGTGATCAGCATCGGAGCGACGAACCGCGCGTCGATTCCGAAAACCCTGGTTGGTAGGTTGTCAGGACGGTCGGGTTCTGCCTGCACAGATCCAATGTCGGTCACGATCGCGCTCACTCGTTATTCCTCTTTGATCTTGTGAAGCCGGTAGAGCTGAGGCTCGATGATAATCTGCTCTTTTCCCGACGCCCAGCGAATGACGATTTTATCAACTTTGGCAGCCTTCCCGAAACCGAAAAATAATCGTCGATCGTTTTGCGCACAGAATCCGACACCGCCGTGAATTTCCTTGACCTGCTGCTGGCCGTTCCAAAACGCGCGAACCTCGGTCCCGATCGCGCTTCGGTTGCTCGCCGATCCTTCAAGCTCGAGTCCGATCCACTGGTTTTCCGGAGTGACCGTGTTCTTGTAGATCAGCAGCGGCGCTCGCTGGCTCGCAACGATCACATCCATGACACCGCGGTTCCATAGATCCGCAACCGCTACGCCGCGACCGTCGAATGTTTGACTCACACCAACGGTTTGCGCGACGTCGTTGAAACGACCCGCGCCATCGTTTAGCCACACGCGCTTAGTCTGATAGCCGGACAAACTCCGGCTCGTCATCGGCGCCCAGTTCTTTGCATCGCCGATTATCGTGTTATTGCCGACCGTTACTTTTGAAAAGTCGTACCAGTAATTCGAGCCCGGCTCGAGCGAGACGTAACCGTTGGTGAGGAACAGATCGACGTTGCCGTCGTTATTGAGATCGGCGAACTGCGCACCCCAGCTCCACCCGCCGAGCTCGACGTTGAAATTCGATGCGGCGTTATCAAATTTCAGATCGCTGCCGGACGTTCCCCTTCTCGGCATCCAAAGATTATTTCCCTGCAGCAATACGCCTTCTTCGGAAATGTTTGAAACGTAGATGCTCTGTTGGCCTGTATTCATCACGTCGCCAAAGCTGACGTTCATCCCGCTTTTCGGTGCAAAGCCAACGCCGCTTTTCTCACCCGCTTCGACGAAACGTTTTCCGCCGTCGTTGAAGTAAAGCTCGGACACGCCATAGTCATTGGCTATAAACAGATCGGGATATCCGGTGCCGCGCAAGTCGGCCGCACCGACGGCGAGCGCCCATCGGTTAGATTTGATCCCGAGCTTCTCAGAAACTTCTTCAAACCGGCCGCCTCCGAGATTGTGATACAGATA
>JBKKAS010000213.1:0-4381 GCA_046714595.1 Pyrinomonadaceae bacterium
ATCGTACGTCGTGCTTGCCTTCCAAGAACCAATGAATAGGGTTCATCGGCGACTTGATGTCTATCGCGAGAGGTTTCAGACGGTGTGCATTGGAGGATGCTACTAGCCCGTATCGTTCAGTTCCACGAGCTTTTTGACGGAGCCACTTTTTTGCGACTAGCAAGTTACGGGTAATCAACAGCGGGTAACGGTTCTTTATCTGATGGTAAAGTTCGGCGGCAGTTGAGATCTCCATATCCAAGACCGCTTTTACAAACGCCGAGACACTCTCGGCGCGGTACGAACGCATCGAGACCGAGAGGTGCAGTCGCTTATCGAACACAACATGATTCTTGTGTTCGATGAGTTTCAGCGCCTCGGCGGCAGCATATTCGGAATCATGCAGACGGTCTGATATGTAAATGTTCCATTCAGGAAATGATCGGTTTAGCGATTCGATCCACTCTGCGATTCCGGCTTCACCGCGATTAATCTCTTGTCCACCGCCGACCAAGCAGACAATCACGGCCCAATCTTCATGACGATTCAAACAGGAAATCAGAAACTCGGGTTCAGATTCATTGAAGTCCGGCTGTCCTTTCTTCCGCTTCATGAAGCTCGATGTTTCAGCCAGATTCCAAGCGCGCTGAGCTTCATCAAAAACTGCCACATGATCAGCCGGGGCCCGTTTGTCAGTTAAGTATTCGTCGCGATAGTGATGAACATTCTGAATGAATAACCGGACACGGCGATTAGCCTCGCCTTTCCTTACGCGTTTTCCCGTTGCTGCCGACCGGCGAACCGTGTCGCGCGCTAATGCCTCTCTAAGTATGTCCACGAGCGGCTTGTTCCCCGATAGAAAAACACTGGGTGACTCGTTTTTATCTCCCATCTGACGTGTCGCCACGTCTAGACCAACCAAAGTTTTTCCAGCACCAGGTACGCCGGTCACGAAACAGATTGACTTCTTGTTTGTGGTCTTGGACGTTTCGATAACTTCAGTTATCGCCGCACCAGTATCCCGAAGGTTCCTGGCGGTCGCATCGCTTCGCGAAATCTCTGCAACAGAGTGTTGGTTGTAAAGGGCAGTCGCCGCTTCGATAATTGTCGGTGTCGGCGCATATCGACCTGCATCCCAAGCGTCACAGTCGATAGGATCAGCCGTTACAAAGTTGAGAACCGCATCGATCGCATTACCCAATTGCGAGTCGTTTGTGCGGAGTGGAGGTGACAACAGACTGTCGGCGTCAAGACTGAATTTAAGTACGGAAAGGTTCGTCGATGCTTCTGTTGCGATCAAGATCGGAGCGACAACCGGAGTGTGACTTGTCTCGTGAAAATTCTTTAGATCGAGCGCATAATCCCAAACCTGATCGATTGAGGTAGATAAAAAGTGCTTCTCGCCGACTTTGAATTCGAGAACAAATATAACGTTCCCGATAATCAGAACGACGTCGACGCGTCGACCCATTCGCGGGATTGAATACTCAAAGAATACTCGACCGCCTTTTCCTTCGAGACATGGCTTGAGAATGTCGATCTGCTTAAGCCACGCGTCTCTTTGGGTTGGATCAACCGCGAACGGGCTATTCTCGGTGAGCGTACCTAGGATCTCAGCAGAAGACTGAGTGAGAAATCGTTCGACAGTGTTTGAGTAAAAATAGCGCTGCACCTTTTCGGGCATTAGGTTCGCACATGCGAATGGAAAGATAAAGTGGAAGACGTTTCAGGCTTTTGAGCTCGTGCGTTTAGCCCGCGAGTTCCCTTGTCCAACCCGGTCCGCGGAATGGAGCGGATTGTGTCAGGAACGGTCAGAACGCGAAGCGGTGCTGCGGTCGATGTCTCTGATGGATGCGTCTTTGCTGTCCATGTATCCGCCTTTCGATTTTGAATTTTGGATTTTGGACTTTGGATTGTTGGTCGAGCGTTTGAAATTGCCGTTCTGAACCGGGATGAAGCGGATCGGGCGGAGCGGGAAGGATCGGTCGGATCCAGGTCGCTGCTTTACGGTTTCAGATTCGCGCAGATCCGAATCCTCGATCAATGAACGGCATAAACTATTTACAATTTACAATTCACAATTCCCGATTTACGATGGACATCACAATCTGTGACCTCCAAATAACCGATGGCAAATCAATCTCTCCCAACGATACCTGTCGAGCGTATCGAGAAGTCTATCTACCTCATCCGTGGCGAAAAGGTGATGCTCGACCGCGATCTGGCTCATCTTTATGGCGTAGAGACGCGAGTTCTAAACCAGAGCGTCAGCCGCAATCGCGATCGATTCCCACCGGATTTCATTTTTGAGCTGACTCGCGACGAAATTAGAGAGATATCACGATTTGTGACATCCTCAACAGGGAAGTTCTCAAAGCGGGTGACTGCATTCACCGAACAAGGTGTTGCGATGCTGTCGAGTGTTTTGCGAAGCAAGCGGGCGATCGCTGTGAACGTCGAGATCATGCGGACTTTCGTGCGGCTTCGCCACCTACTAGCGTCGAATGACAAGCTCGCTAAGAAACTCGAGGACTTGGAAAGCAAATATGACCGACAATTCAAGGTCGTGTTCGATGCGATCCGTCAGCTAATGATCCCGGCTGAACCGGAACGCAAGGCAATCGGCTTTCGCGCTAAGCCGCGGAAGAAGTAGCTACCCGGTCCGCACCACCCCGTCAGGGCACCACCCCGCCCTTCGCACCCGTCCTTAGACAAGGAGGGGAGATTCTGAATTCTGATTTCTGAATTCTTATCTAAAATTCTCGACGAGAGAGATGTCGTGATTGCGCACGTCTTCGCGGCTGTAGATCAGCCAGCGGCCATCCGGACTTAGGTTAAGGCCGGGCCAGACGCCGATATCTTTTTCCAGCTCCGCCATCTTTTCCAGCCTTCCAGTTTCAAAGCTGAAAAAGTCGATCCTTGGTTTTTTATCTTTCGGCTCGTAGTGATGCTGCGCAATGTATATTCCCTCGGCGCCGATCGTCCACTCGCCAGCCCCCTCGAATGCCTGGTCGGGTATCAGCAGCGTTTCGGTCGAGGGATTCGCGAGGTCGAGCTTGAAAATTCCGGGATCGCGAAATTTAATAAAGTAGAGGCTCGATCCGTCGCGTGATTCAAAGGCTTCGTAGCCGCCTTGGGATGTCACCCGGATGGCCTCGCCCCCGCCCGCCGGCATTTTCCACACCTGCCACTTGCCCTCGATATCCGATCCGTAATATATCCACCGGCCGTTCACCGAGAAAGAAGCGGCGACGTTGTTAACTTCACCCGAAGTCAGTTGTCTGGGCGCGCCACCGTTGGGTGAGACCGCATACAAGTGTGAAAACCCATTCGGGTGCGCTTCAAAAACGATAGTCGTGCCGTCGGGCGACCACCGCGGATTCATCGTCAAGCCGCCTCCGAATTTCGTGAGCTGGATCGCTTCCCCGCCGTCCGAGTTGCTCATCCATATTTCTGAGGTTCCGGAAACGTCAGAGGAATAGGCGAGGTGAGCGCCATCCGGGGAGTAGTTCGGTGCATACTCCCTGCGCGACGATCCTATCAAACGCTGTGATTGCTGTACCCTAGGATTTCTGGCAGCGGGAATTTTCCATATATTTGTGTCGCGCTGAATATAAGTAAACGTCAGTCGATTTCCGGTACGCGAGATGGAGGGATCGAACGCTCTGTCTGCGTTGATCGGCAGACGCTCGGATTCCGCTCCCTCGATCATCGGAAGGCGCCACAACTCGTATGAGCCGCCGCGATTGGACGAATAAATGATCGAGTTTCCATCGGGCGCCCATGCCGCCCCGATCACCGCTCGATTGTCGGATGTCAGGCGTCGGGTCGAGCCCGACAGATCAGTGAGATACAGATCGCCCGATTCCTGCAATTGGCGGTTGAACGAGACGGTTTGACTGTCGGGCGAAAAATCGGCCCGCCCGTCGCCTTCGGATTGCGCGGGCGGCGAGGTCAGCTTACGAGTCCCAAGCGTTTCAACGTCGAGCAGGTAAAGGGCGAAAGGATCGTTCACCGATTCCTTATGCGAGAAGACAAGGGTTTTTCCATCAGCGGACCAGTCGAGCCCGGCGCCGAGCGGCTCCACCTTCAACAACCTGCGTTCTGGTCCGCCGAAAGCGGGCACCATGTAGATCCCGCCGCGCGTGCGGTCAAGCGACTGTCGGGTGAACGCTATGAAACGTCCGTCGGGTGACCACACGGGTCCCCCATCCCGATCTCTCGTCGCGTTCGTCGACAGCTTTAACGGCTCACCGGCGTCCGTCTGTTTGACATAAATCTGGAGGCTTTCGTTTTCGGGACCCATCCAGACAAATGCCGTGTACTTGCCGTCTGGCGAAAGAGCCGCTTCGAATTCGTCGTTCGGATAACTTGTCAGCGGCACAGTCTCCATACGAAGAGC
>JBKKAS010000214.1:0-7351 GCA_046714595.1 Pyrinomonadaceae bacterium
TATTCATCGTTGCGAGCTGCGAGCTCGTAAACCTGATGGGCCAATTCGGGATCCCGGACGCGACGAAGCTCGGCCTGAGCATTCTTTGGGGTGTATACGCCTTGATGTTGATTGTTATTGGAATTGCGCAAGATAAGAAGCACCTTCGTATCGCTGCGATCACGTTGCTGGCGGTGACCCTTGCCAAACTGTTCCTCTACGATATTGCCGATCTTGAAACGGTGCCGAAGACCATATTGTTTATTACGCTCGGCATCACGCTGCTAGTCGTCTCGTTCCTATATAACAAATACAAGGACGTCATTGTTAAGAAGGATGCGGCGAGCTCGTGAAACAATTCGTCGAGAAATTGCGTTTGTTACATCGGCTATAATCAACGAGCCATATTTTCATCATTGGAGAAAAAACCTTATGAAGTTTCGTGTAATTGGATTTCTGCTGGCTATTGCAATGCTCTCATTGACGGCTCCTGGCCAGGTGGCGGCGAAGAAGGAAGATGTCCCGGCATCGAAGTTCGACGCCGAGCTGGCCAAGAAGGTCGGTGCCGACAAGAACGGAATGCGGAAGTATGTGCTGGCGATTCTGAAGACCGGGCCGAAGGATGCCGAGGTGCAAGGCGATGCACGTAAGGCGGTGTTCAAGGGGCATTTCGAAAACATGAACCGTCTTGCGAAAGAAGGGAAGCTCGCTGTCGCCGGTCCGTTCGACGATCCGGAGAAAAAATATCGCGGCCTGTTCATCTTCGCCGTTTCGACTGTCGAAGAAGCAAGGGCCCTCGCTGAAACAGATCCGACCGTAAAAGCTGGTGTGCTGATCGTCGAATACGTTCCCTGGTACGGCTCGGCTTCGCTGATGTTAAGTAATGAGCTTCACGAGAAGGTCGCGAAGGAGAATTTTTAGTGGGGAGCTTCTGAATAGATTCTAGATTCTAGTTAATAGATGTTAGATCGGATTTGATCTATTATCTAGAATCTAGGATCTAAAATCTATTCGGAGGATATCCCACATGAGTTCCAGCATTCTGGTTGAGAAATCGTACGCCTTCGCATTAAGAGTCGTCCGGCTCAGTCAATATCTAAATAACGAGAGAAAGGAGTTTATCCTTTCCAGAAAAGTTCTTGATTCCGGAACCGCGATCGGTGCGCTTGTTGAGGAAGCCCGACAGGGCGAAGGTCGCGACGATTTTGCGCACCGGTTAGGTCTGGCCGTGAAAGAAGCATTCAAGACAAATTATTGGTTACGGCTCTTGCGCGATAGTGATCAGATAAGTGGCGATCAGGCCTCGTCGATGCTTTTCGCCTGTGAAGACCTCCAGAAGATGCTTATCGCTTCCCGCAAAACAACCCGGAATGCAAGCTGATCTTTTGATCGAGAATATTGGACAGCTCGTGACGTGCGCGTCGCCAACCGGGCCAAAGCGTGGAGCCGCGATGCGTGATGTCGGCGCAATCGAAAAGGGTGCCGTCGCGGTTACCGACGGAAAGTTCGCGGCAGTCGGGAAGGCTGACGACATACGGCGCGAGTTTCGCGCGGGGCGAATCATCGACGCTAAAGGGCGTGTCATCTGTCCGGGCTTTGTCGATCCGCATACGCACATCGTGTTCGCAGGTGACCGGTTGAACGAATTCGAGTTGAAAATTAAAGGTGCGGCTTATCTGGAGATCCTTGAGAGCGGCGGCGGCATCATCTCGACCGTACGAAGCACGCGTGAAGCTTCGTTTGATGAACTGGTTGAGGAAAGTAGCGCGCGGCTCGACAATATGCTCGCCTGCGGAACAACGACCTGCGAGATCAAAACCGGATACGGTCTCGACACCGAAACGGAGTTGAAGATGCTCGCGGTCATCGAGCACCTCGATGCTACGCACGCGATCGATATTGTCCCAACATTTCTTGCCGCCCATGCCGTTCCGCCGGAATTCAAGGGCAACACGGACGCATATGTTGAATTGATTTGCAGTGAGATGTTGCCCGCGGCTTGGGACTGGTATAAGAGTTCACGTTTCAACGGCCGTGTACCGTTTTTCGCGGATGTGTTTTGCGAAAAGAATGCGTTCGATCTCAACCAGACGCGGCGCGTCCTCGAAAGGGCCGGGGTTTTGGGATTTGCATTGAAAGCTCACGTGGATGAATTCACAAATCTCGGAGGAAGCCGGTTGGCGATCGAGATGGGAGCGACGTCCATCGACCACCTCGACGCGATCTCCGATGAAGAGATCGCACTGCTTTCGAAATCGAACACCGTGGGCATCATAACGCCGACCGTGAATTTTAACTTCGGCAGCGCCGACTTTGCGAACCCGCGAAAGCTCATTGACGACGGATGCGCGGTAGCCCTCTCGACCGATTACAATCCCGGGTCCGCGCCGTGCCCCTCGCAGCCGATGGCTATGGCGATCGCGTGCAGGTATCAGAAACTGCTTCCGTCCGAAGCACTGAATGCCGCGACAATAAATGCCGCGTACGCGATTGGGCTCGGTAACTTTACAGGGTCCATCGAGGTCGGGAAATCTGCTGATATGATATTTGTAGAGAGTGGGGATCACCGTGAGCTTGCGTACGAGTTTGGCCGAACGCCGGTGACCAAGGTCATTAAGCGAGGCGCGATCGTCGCTCAGAACCACGTGTAGTAGCGGGTGGTTCATGATAGATGGATCGAAGCCATTCATGTTCGAAAAATAAACTACAACCGTCCGCTACCGCAGGCGGTTCTGACTGAATAGATGAACGAAGTAATTCTCGACGGCGAGAATCTCACATTTGAACAGGTGACGGCCGTTGCATACGGCGAGCCTGGCGCGCCGAGCGTTTCGCTTGCAGAAAGAGCGCGAGCGAATGTCGCCCGCTCGGCGGCTGCGGTTGACACGTTGCTCGATCGCGGCGAGATCGCGTATGGCATCACCACCGGTTTCGGCGCATTCAAGGACAAGATCATCAGCCGTGACGAGGTCGAGCAGCTTCAGCGGAACATTGTACTGAGTCACGCTGTCGGTGTCGGTAAACCTTTAGACAAGCCGACAGTGCGAGCGGTAATGCTGATCCGAGCTAATACACTCGCACGAGGATTTTCCGGCATCCGTCTCGACACGCTCGATCTGATACTCGAATTTCTCAACCGCGGAATTCATCCGGTCATTCCGGAAAAGGGAAGCCTTGGTGCGAGTGGCGATCTCGCTCCGCTTGCGCATTTCGCATGTGTACTGATCGGCGAAGGTAAGGCCGAATATTCCGGTGAGATTTTGTCGGGTGCTGACGTTTTAGCCAGGGCCGGGCTCGAGTCGATAACTCTAAAAGCCAAAGAGGGTCTCGCATTAACAAACGGAACGACGGTGATGACCGCCATCGGCCTCCTGGAAACGGCCCGTGCGATCCGCCTGTCGGAAATTGCCGACGTCGCCGGTTGCTTAAGCCTCGAGGCCTTGCACGGCACGGTGTCGGCGTTCGATGAACGCGTCCATGCCCTTCGCCCGCATCCGAGACAAATTGAGTGTGCGAAAAATCTGCGACGCATACTTTCCGGGAGTGGGTTTGTTCGTGGATTCGACCCGACGAATGTGCAGGACGCCTACACGCTGCGGTGTATGCCGCAGGTGCATGGTGCGTGTCGAGACGCCGTTGCGTATGCAGAATGGCTGTTGAAACTTGAGCTGAACTCAGTCACCGACAATCCGCTTATTTTTGTTAGTGACGCGGAGACAGCCGGACACCGTGACGCGGAGGTAGAAAGCGCCGAGTCGCCCCGTCTCCCCGACTCCGCGACGATTGAAGTCATTTCGGGCGGCAATTTTCACGGCGAACCGCTTGCACTTGCATTCGATTACTTGACGATCGCACTTACCGAGCTTGGAAATATCTCCGAGCGAAGAATAATGCGTCTCACAGACGAGGCTTCCAATGCCCATGTCCTGCCCCCGTTCCTTACCGAACACGGCGGCCTGAACTCGGGCTTCATGATCGTCCAATACACAGCCGCGTCACTCTGCACTGAGAATAAGATCCTTGCGCACCCGGCGAGCGTCGATACGATCCCGAGCTCGGCTAATGTCGAGGACCACGTTTCGATGGGAGCTACGGCTGCGTTAAAGCTGCGCCAGGTTGGCGAGAATTTGGAGCAGATCCTCTCGCTCGAATTACTGTGCGCCGCGCAGGGAATCGATCTCCGGCGAAAGGTATTGGGTCAGGAGAAAGAACTCGGAGTGGGAACTCGCGGAATTTATCAGACGATTCGCGACCGCGTACCCTTTGTCGGACAGGATACATACCTCAAGGGTTTCATCGACGATGTTATCGACATCGTCCGTAAATTTGACCCTCGTCAGACTGAAGGAGAATCGTGATGGGAGCAGACCACAAAGGTTCGATCTTTACTCGTTTTGCCAGATGGACCGCTGCAGCTACGGGTCGTCCGGTGACGTTTATCTCTGCGGGATTGATAATTGTTATTTGGGCGACGACCGGTCCATTCTTCGGCTTTAGCAATACGTGGCAGTTAGTGATCAATTCCTGCACGACGATAGTCACCTTCCTGATGGTATTTCTCATTCAAAACACGCAAAACCGCGATACCGAGGCAATGCAGATCAAGCTCGACGAGATCATCCGAGCAATAAAAGGAGCTCGAAACGAAGTTATCGATCTTGAGGAGATGGATGAAAAACAGCTTGAGGAGATCCGTCAGGAATATATCAAGCTGGCCGAGCACGCACGCCACCATTTGGAAGAACGCTCCAAATCCGTGAAGTCAGACAAGTCAGTATGAATTCCTCACCCGGGCGTTGTGTCGCCTTGCCACTAAGTTGGAGTCTTTCTATATTCGTTTTCATCGCCTGTCCTTTGATCGCGGTTTCCCAACCGTCGCATGCGGGTTACTTTGAGAACTTCTTAACCGAGCGATACTCCTCGGACGCTAAGATGCCCGCCTGGAACAGCGAAAAGTTTTGTGCGGTGACGACAAGTATTGTTGCGAGCCGTGTGCTGGAGAGTTATGGCGCAATGTTTTCGGCCGGGGATTCTGTCGTGCTGCCGTCCGCTTGTATTCAACCCGGCGAGTCGGAAGTCATCAAATACCAGAAGACACTACAAACCAAAGCCACCGACGTAAACGGTACTCGGATAGAGCTTCAGCTAAAGGCGATGGAGGCGCTCGAGCGAGCGATCGATAACGTTGTCGCCGGCGGATCAAGAATTACACCGCTCGATGGCGCGATCGCGGGACGACGTTCATACGGTGATACGCTGATGATCTGGAACTCCCGATACTTTCCTGCACTCGACTATTGGATAAGGCGCGGTCGGCTTTTTGAGAGCGATCGGGATGCGATCAATCGACTTGATCTTCAACGAAAGATCGAAAGAGTTCTGGAATGGGAATCAAAGGGAATTTATTTCAGCACCGACCGCAGACGATCGATCCTGACCTCGACCGCACCACCCGGAACTTCGCAACACCTTGCGTTGATAGCCCTCGACATTGTGGAATACTGGGACGCTGATGTTCGGACCGAGCTAAACCGGAACGGATGGTTTCAGACGATCATCGATGACCCGCCTCATTTCACGTATCTCGGCGTTCCGGAATCCGAGCTATCGAATCGGGGACTGCGGGCAGTCGCAAAAGGGGGATTCCAATTTTGGGTTCCCAATATGGCGCCAAAGAACTTGGCGCCTTAATGCTCTACTTGTTTATATTCAGCGGCGCCGGATAGCCCTTTCCCTTTAGCGCGGCAACTTCGACGACGATCTCTTTCTGACCCTTGATATTTCGCGTCACCTTATCGGTAGTCGATGGTTTCCTGTCACTGTTGCCCTCTTCAACCGGCTTGCCCTGTGCATCGATCGCCATCTTTTTTAGAGCGTCACGGAGCTTCACCTGCTCGTCCGCCGATAGAGCCGACAACGAAACGCCGAAGCTTTCGAGGACGCGATCGAGATTTTCTTCAGTATTAGTCCCGTGCTCGTAGACATCGCGATAAATGTGCACCTTGCCGTCTTCCACGACGATCGTTTCGTACCGCAATTCGACCGGCAGCGGTTGGGCGAGGTTGACCTCTTCGGTTTCGGACCGCTTTTGCTCGTAAGCCTTTACTTGCTGCGGGGTCAATTCTGTTCCCGAGAGCTTTGCGATCTCGGATGCGAAATCCTGAACCAGAGCATTCGTCAGACCGACACATCCGTGCGAGGCGAACGTTCCAAGACGGCCAGGGACTTTACCGCCGTGTATGAGTGACGGAAGGCCGATCGGGATCTTTAACACGCCCAACGGATTCTTCTTACTACCGGCTTCGACTTTTTTTCCGGGCTGGAATTCGCCCTTCACCCAGGGCTCATCTGGAGGCGTCCAGGTTGGGTTGAAAATAATTGTCTTGGCCGTTCGCAATCCGGTCGGCAGCGGAAACTCAGGGTAACCGATACCGATCTTGTAACTTTTCACGAGCTGTCCAGAGCGAAAGATATCCATTCGATAGGCGGGCGCGTTAACGACGATCCGGGTATCGGTAGGGACGGCGTTTGGCTTTGCCAGGGCAGTCGCGTCGCCGCCGGACCAGTACTTACGCGCGAGCGCGAGAAACTTGTATCCGTTCTCGTTTCCGAGAATCTGTTTGATCTGCTTGTCTGCCTCGGAAAGTGAGGTCCGCGTCGAGCGATCGTTTTCGTCTTCGTTTAATTTCAGGACCGCATCGCGCGCCGCGGTTTTCAGTTTGTCGAGCTGCTCGTCAGTTGGCTGGACACTTTTCCTGACTTCACTGAGAAACGTCTCGTCGGATAGTAGGGCATCTACGACCGGCAAAGTTATCGGCACGTTCGCGGTTGCCGTATCCGGCTGCTCCGGCGCCTGGTTTGTGCTCGCGGCCGGTTGCGAGTTCGGGACCGTGTTGGTAGCAACCGGAGCGTTCGTATTCGTTTGGTTCGGGACGCATCCGGCGCCCGCTATCGATATTAAAAGAGCCGCGATCGCGAACGTTCCTCGTAACCGGCGAAACCGTATATTCGCGCACACCTTTGCTGCTGTCCTTGTTCCGTACATGCCCGGTTGGTGAGCAACTGGTGTTCCCAAAGCTATACGATTCTAATGCGGGTATTCGCCGCTCTTTAGCAGTGGGTATGGATTGATGTATGTGCCGGACCAGAAACGCTTCGGGTCGGTGACAATGGCGATGGAAAAATGAACGTGAAAATTACCGGCGCCGGCGTTTCCGGTGTCCCCGACAAACCCGATTGTAGTACCTTTTTGGACGCGCATTCCGACAGCGATTCCGTCAGCTCGCTTTTGGAGATGAGCATAGTAGAGTCTGAACTTCTTTTCGTCCGTCTGTTGATAGATGGTGATCCCCCCATGCTCACTGTCGTGAAA
>JBKKAS010000215.1:0-2504 GCA_046714595.1 Pyrinomonadaceae bacterium
CACGATTCACTCCTCAGCAAGGTGAAGAAGAAGATCTTTGGAAAGTCGAAAGGCGCGAGCGAGGAGTGGCTGAAAACTAAATTCGCCGATCTACCGAGCGAGATCTGCGACGCCTTCTTCAACGGCACGAAGCGGCGTCTGACATTCCGACAGGGAACTTACCGGTATGAAAGCGACTGGAAAGGCGCCCTGCGCGTGATGCGAGACCGGATGGAAAATCCACCGTCAGAGAAGACCAAGCTCGCGCTCGAAGAAATGATCGCTCCCGTTCCGTGCCCGGTCTGCAAGGGTGCTCGCCTGCAGCCTGAGAGTTTGGCAGTGAAGGTGAGCGGCCTTGGCATCGCGGATTATACGATGCTGCCGATCGACGAGTCGGTTAAGAAGATCGCCGAGATAAAGCTGAATCCGCGCGAGGAGAAGATCGCCGGACTGGTCCTGAAAGAGATCCGCGACCGTCTTGGCTTTCTCGAAGCGGTCGGTCTGGGTTATTTGACGCTGGACCGCGGATCGGCGACGTTGTCGGGCGGTGAAGGCCAGCGTATTCGTCTGGCAACACAGATCGGTTCGAAGCTCCGAGGTGTGCTATACGTCCTCGACGAACCGAGCATCGGCCTGCATCCGCGCGATAACCAAAAACTTCTTGAAACGCTGCATGAGCTGCGCGACCTCGGCAACACAGTTCTCGTTGTTGAGCACGACCAGGAAACGATCGAGCACGCCGACTACGTTGTCGATCTCGGCCCGCTCGCCGGAACACACGGCGGCGAGATCGTCGCGACCGGTACGCCGGAGGATATAAGAAAGAATGTTGATTCGCTCACCGGACAATATCTGAACGGTGAATTAAAGATCGACATTCCCGACGTTCGTCGCCTGCCGAACGGGAACCGCATTCGGGTCAAAGGCGCACGGGCCCACAATCTGAAAAACATCGATGTCGAATTTCCGCTCGGCCTTCTTACCGTCGTGACCGGCGTTTCCGGTTCGGGCAAATCGACGCTCGTTGAAGAAATTCTTTATCCGGCACTTTACAGTCACGTTTACAAGTCACAGATCGAGGCGCTCGAGCACGACAAGATCGATGGGCTTGATCTGGTCGATAAGATCATCGAGATCGACCAGACGCCGATCGGACGCACGCCGCGTTCGAATCCCGCGACATACACCGGCTTATTCACGCCGATCCGCGAACTCTATGCGATGCTTCCCGAATCGCGGACGCGCGGCTACAAAGCGGGACGCTTCTCGTTCAACGTGAAGGGTGGACGCTGTGAAGGCTGTGAGGGCGGCGGCATGAAGTGCATCGAGATGAACTTCCTGCCCGACGTTTATGTGATGTGCGATGTTTGTCGCGGCAAGCGCTACAACCGGGAAACGCTGGCGGTGAAATATAAGGGATTGTCGATCGCCGACCTGCTGGACACGACGATCGAGGACGCTCTGCCGATACTCGAGAACATCCCGCAGATCAAGCAGAAGCTCGAAACGCTGCTCGACGTCGGGCTTGGTTACATCAAGGTCGGACAATCGTCGACGACCCTAAGCGGCGGCGAGGCACAGCGGATCAAACTAGCAAAGGAACTTTCTAAGCGCGCGACCGGCAAGACGATCTACATCCTCGATGAGCCGACGACCGGTCTTCACTTTGCCGATGTGCACAAGCTGCTCGAGGTTCTACAGAAGTTGGTCGACACGGGCAACACCGTCATCGTAATCGAGCACCACCTCGACGTCATCAAATCCGCCGATTACATCATCGACCTCGGTCCCGAAGGCGGCTCAGGCGGCGGCAAGGTGGTAGCTACCGGCACGCCTGAAGAGATTGTGCGGGTCAGGAAGTCTTATACGGGGCAGGCACTGAAATCGGTTCTCTAAATCGAAGACCGGATATTCCCGAATTTCTTCGCGTGCTCTGCGAGCTCTGCGTTGAAAGAAAAATCGCTCACGCAGAGCTCGCAGAGGACGCGGAGAAGAAAAGCACCTTTGGTTCGCCGCCTCCATTCGCAAATTTCTTCACTTACCTTTACAATCCTATTCGATCCAAAACAAAGTTGACTGCGAGCTTTGAAAACTCACATTCCAACATATCGGAGATTGAACTCATGAAGCTGAGACCCGGAACTTTATTTACTTTAATTTTAGCCATCGCGCTCTTGCTTGGCTGTAACGCCGCGGAAAAGCTAACGTCCAGTAACTCTGCCGGAACTAATGCTGAGACGACGAAAGGTGCGAGCCCAAGTCCAGCCGAGCCGAGCGAAGATGGCACGATTGCTTCCGGTACTGGCACCGAAAAAGAAAAGCCCACTGCCGGAAAAGCAAACGTCCAAGGCAAGGCTTTCTTTAACGAAAAGCCTGCGGCGGGTGTCGAGGTCTAACTCTGCAAGACCTTCAATCGATTCTTTGGCGGATGCGGCGGCGATACATTTACAGCGAAAACGGATGAGGCCGGCGAGTATCTGATCAAGAACGTTCCGCCCGGCGTCTACGAAGGTTTGACGGTCAAA
>JBKKAS010000216.1:0-6415 GCA_046714595.1 Pyrinomonadaceae bacterium
GTCGAGTCTGTCGAGTCTGTCGAGTCGATCGAGTCTGTCGAGTCAATCGAGTCTGTCGATTCTCTTTCAGTGTCTTCCTCTTCTTCAGAGTGTTCCGTGGTTGGAGCAACTGAACCACGGAAAGCACGGAAGGAACGGAAAAAGACGGAAGTAGGAAGTAAGTCAAATTCTCACTACGGTGAGCGGCTGAATCGACGAAACTACTATCGTCTCCTTTCTTAAATCGTCCGCCTTAGACTGGGAATTCGCGAGAAGCAAGATCGATCGGACCCGGAGATCGGCAAGGATCTGAGCGGCGGGAACGTAGCTCCGTGCGTCCGCCTTGTATCCAGCCTTCACGTAGGCCTCGGCCTGGCCGAATTCTGTCTTAAACGGGATGCTCTCGATCAGCGCGAGGTGACCGTTGCCTTTGCCTTCCTGGTCGAGCCAGATGATAACGCCGTGGCCTTCGCGTTGGATCATGATTTGCGCCGCTGCCATCTCTTCGCGACAAGTACACTCAATGCTGTTGAAAACGTGTGCGCCGATACAGTGTGAATGAACACGGCAGAGGACATTCTCTTGATCGACAACGTCACCCATCACGATCGCAATGGACTCTTTCTGACCGTCGTAGTAAAGGATCTCGGTAAAGCTCCCAAATTTCGTTTTCAATTCCCTCTGGTTAAGACGAATGATCATTTTCGTTTCTGTCGCCCGTTATTTTCCCTTACTTCGATCCATCCGTCACGAATAGCGTCGACACCTGCTGGTAAGTCGTGTATGCGTAGGACTGCAGATCGTCAGATATAAAGGTCGGGCGGACGGCGAGCAACCCGGTGCTGAATTCGGGAGCTATCTCCTTGAAGAGTTCCCGTCGACCGGTCTCGACATTGACGCGCTCGACTCGGCATGGCACCCCTGAACCTCTGTAGACGAACCACGACCGTCCATCCGCGCTCCATTGGATCACAATGTCCGCTTCGGTGAGCCATGGCACCGGCCGCGGCTCGCCGCCGTCAACCGGATAAATGAAATACTTGTCGCCCGCACCGCGGGCTAAGATCAACTTCCCATCCGGCGAAAGGCGGCCGTCACGGGTGCCCTCAGGCGTGACCGCGCGTGGGACGCCGCCGGCCGCGTCCTGAACAAAAAAACGTGTTCCCTGGTCAGGTTCGTTTCCGCCGATGAGTATGCGTGTGCCGTCTCGAAACCACTGCGCCGTAGAATAGTTTGCCAAGTTCCCCCGTTCGAGCTCGCGGGTTTCGCCCGCGCCGGTTGGGTACACTACGAGTTTTGGCGGCTTTGACGAAACGAAAGCGAGTACCGATTTGTTGTCAAGCGACATATCCGTCGGGGTTCCTTCGCCCAGCTGTACAAGCGGCGTTCCGTCAGTCTTGCGAAGGCAAACAGCATAGTTGCTGCCGATAGAAGTTTCCATGAACAAGAGCGTCTGACCATCCTGCGATAAGACCTTTGAATGCGACGTCCTCAGCCATGACAGATCGCGGTCTGTCTGCATACCTCGCGTATGCGCGAACGCCTGGTAGCGATAGTCGATGCGGTTTGTGAGCCAGCGTCCATCAAGGGCAGTGTCTTGCAGGATAAGGCCGCCGGGCGATTGGTTCGCGACACGAGTGGCCCCGTCCATCGAAGCCGCGAAAATAGTGAACGCTCCGCCACTGATGCTGGCAGAGAAGAAGACTTCCGTTCCGTCCGGCGACCAGGCGATACCGCGCTGGCTCCAGTAGCCGTCGGAGAGCATCCTCTTATTTCCCTCGATGTCGACGACGTTTATCGAGCCGCGGTCGTCCCATTTTCGAGGATGCTCGAAAAAAGCGATTCTCTTTCCATCGGGAGATATTCGCAGGTCGCTCATGTACCCGCTAACCTCAACGAGCACTTTTCCGATCGGAAATTCCAGCCTGTCTTTTCCCTCCACCTCGCGGATGATCGCGAGCTGCGAGCCATCGGGTGAAAATGCCGCTTGTCGCACCGCTTCCATGACTTGGCGCGGAGCTCCGCCGACCAGCGGCATTCGCGCTAGCGTGCCGGTGAACGTTCGATGCCAAATGTACTTGGCGTCCATCAGGATCGCGAGCTCGCCGTTCTGGGAAACATCCAACAAATGCATTCCGCGGACGCCAAGCTGCTGAGGCGCAGGAAAGTCCGGGTGCAGTGTGAATATCTCCGGAACATTGCCTTCCGTGGCTGCACTGTACACGACCGTTTGCCCGTCCGGCGCGAACGCGGCTTGGAACACGGCTTCGCGCCGAAAATTCAACTGACGAAACGCGAGCTGTTTCCCCTGGCTGCCATAAAGTTTCCAGGAATACATCCCCGCAGCGACCGCAAGCAGCCCAAATACCGCGGCGAATATCCACGCCAGGCGTTCCCGGTTCAGCGGCGATATTCCTTTGCGAGCGCCAGAGGAGGAAACTTCCTGCAAAGTATCAAACTGGGTACTGGTGGATGTCGATGTCGACAGCGATTCGAGGGCAAAGCCGAGATCGTGGGCAGAATGAAACCGCCGCTCGGGTTTCTTCTCAAGGCATATGCGAACGATCTTCTGCAGCGCGTGGCCAACCTTCAGCTCGGTCTCGGCAAAGTCGCGAGGCTCTTCCTTTAGAATCGCGCTCATCACCTCAATGTTGGATTCCCCGACGAACGGCTTTTGTCCGGTCAGCATTTCATACAGCACCACACCAAGACTCCAGATGTCCGCACGCGTGTCGATACCTCTTCCGCGGATCTGTTCGGGCGACATATAGTACGCTGTTCCCATCGCAAACCCCGGACTCGTCGCGATCTGCACCTGCGTGGGCGATTCGGAATCCGTGATGTGAATCTCTTTGTTCTTCTCGGTCAACTTGGCCAAACCGAAATCGAGCACTTTCACGATCCCGTCGCGACGGATCATTATGTTGTCCGGCTTAACGTCACGGTGAATGATGCCGGCCTCATGTGCCGCCGCCAATGCCGAGGCAACCTGCGCGGCAACGTCCAGTGACTCTTTCACCGACATGCCGCTTCCCATTCTTTCGCGCAGGGTCACGCCGTCGACAAACTCTGAGACAATGTAGTTAGAACCGCTCTCCGTTCCGAACTCGTGAATGGTAAGTATGTTCGGATGATTGAGTGCCGACGATGCCTGTGCCTCCTGCCGAAAACGCTTCAACTGATCCTCTTCCTCGATCAGGTCCTGCGGAACAATCTTCAGCGCGACTTTCCGGTTTAGCAGGAAGTCGTCCGCAAGATACACTTCGCCCATTCCGCCGACGCCGAGGAGCGATTTGATACGGTAGTGGCCGATCTCCTTGTCGAGGAGTTTCGGAGACAATTCCTTCCCAGAGAACATCTCCGCGGCGAGCGATCCGGGCGAAGTGTCGATAAAGGTTTTGGAAGTTTTTTCGAAGGCAAGGAGAGATTTGACCTCCCGAACCAGGTCTTCGTCGCCGCGGCACTGTTCGTCGAAAAAAGCTTTGTGCCCGCCGGACGGGATCTCCAACGCAGCGTGATAGATCTTTTCAATTTCCTTGAGGCGTTGGGTGTCCATAAAAGGCGGTCAGAAATCGGGAATTGTACTTCTAAAGGACTAAACGAGATTGAGGGCGAAAAGGTGCAACGGCTGCGGAATATCTTCGTCTCAGTCGGTATCCGCCAGTTCTCGCAGGAGCCATGTGCGGGAGAACCGCCAATCCCGTTTGACAGTTTCGGGCGACACGTTAAGAACTTCCGCGATCTCGTCGGTACTAAGGCCGCCGAAATACTTCAGCTCGACGACGCGGCCCTTTCGCTCGTCCAGCGCTGCCAACCTGTTCAGTGCGTCGTCGAGGGCGACCACCTCTTTCGATTGATTTCCGGAAACCGCGATGGTATCGGAAAAGGACACCCTTTCCTGCCAGCCGCCGCGTTTCAGGCTTTGTTTAGACCGCGCATAGTCAACCAAGATATGCCGCATTGCCCGAGCGGCGACTCCGAAAAAGTGCGCCCGGTTCTTCCAATCTCGTTCGCCGTGCTGGGCAAGTTTCAGATATGCCTCGTGGATCAGTTCCGTCGTCTGAAAAGTGTGTCCGTTAGGCTGGCGCCGCATATAACTCTTGGCCATTCGGCGCAGTTCCTCATAGACGAGCGGCATGAGCTGTTCGAGCGCGAACTCATCGCCCCTGCTCCAGTCGACCAGCAAGGCTGTGATATGGTGCGAACCGCCATTCAACATGGGCTGTAAGGTGAAATCATCGGGAGATTATAGAACGAAAGCGATAAATATAAAACCTTTGCCCGACCTGACCTTTTTTACGCGCGTTTCCCGTTTAGACAGGTAGAGAACGAGATCAATATAAGTTCGCTTGAAGCGGGGCAGCAAACTGTCGAGCAATACCCCCTTGCACTCGGTTGATCAGAACAGGGCTGAGAGTTTATGAAACGCATTTTTGTATTCTTCTTCCGTTTGACGTGCGAGTACGCTTCACCGACACGTTCATCCAGCGCGACGGACGCTGGGAGGTTTGGGGGGCGCAGGGTAACGCGAATTCCCTAGGCCTCTTTAGACATGGGGCAGCGTCGCTCGAAACGAGTGCGGTGACGGCTGCAAAACCCATCGGCTTTGCACTCTCTGGTAAATGGAATAGGAGACAATAATGAAACGCAGTCGCATTTTCACATTTTTAATCGTCGCGATGATGCTCGCACTGAGCGTAGTCGTCTTCGCCCAGGTCAATCGTCCGTATCGGAACGGATCGGTATGGAACGTCGCATTTATCCGTATCAAGCCCGGGATGGATTCGGCTTATCTCAACTACCTTGCAACCGATTGGAAGAAAAACCAGGAGGCGGCAAAGAAGGCCGGCTTGATACTTTCGTACAAAGTCTTGACCACCGAAGCGCACGGCGCCGGCGATTTCAATATCATGCTGATGACCGAGTACAAGAACCTGGCCACGATGGAGGCGAACGAGGACAAGGCTGACAACCTAGCTCAGCAGGTCGTCGGCAACGACGCGAAGCAGATGCAGGGATACAAAGAACGTCTCGAGATCCGGGAGGTCTTACAAGACCGTTTGGCCCGGGAGGTTGTTTTAGAACCGAAGCGTTAACGGGATACGCGCCGGTTCATCCGGCGCGTTTTTTTAGGAGAGGCAAATGACGCAGCAGTCTGGAAAAAGATTGGATGGAAAGGTAGCGATCATCACCGGAGCGACCGGCGGGATAGGCGAGGCGACGGCAAAGCGATTTCTTGAAGAAGGAGCGAGCGTCATGCTCGTCGGCCGTTCGCAACAAAAGCTCGAGGAAACTCGCGAACGCCTCGGGGCGACGAGCGGCCTGGCAGATTTTGTCGCGGATTCAACAGATGAGGTCGCAACGGCTGCCGCGGTCGCAGCGACGGTCGAGGCCTTTGGCGGTGTCGATATCCTGATCGCGAACGCGGGCACCGAAGGAAAAATTGCTTTGATCGAAGACCAAACACTTGAGAACTTCGAAGACGTTCTCCGTACAAACGTCGTCGGAGTGTGGCTTTCGATGAAGTATTGCGTCGAGCCGATGAAACAACGCAGCGGCGGCTCGATAATCGCGATCTCGTCAATCGCAGGCGTGATCGGCGTGCCAGCGGGCGCTCCGTATATTGCCAGCAAACACGCCGTCTATGGCTTGGTCAAAACCGCAGCACTCGAATTAGGGGCGTTTGGTGTCCGCGTAAATGCCATTGGTCCCGGCCCGATCGATAACAGGATGATACGTTCGATCGAGACACAATTATCACCGGAAGATCCCGATGCAATGCGGGAAGATTTTTCGCAGTTGATCGCTTTGAAACGCTACGGCACTAACGAAGAGGTCGCAAACCTCGCCCTATTTCTCGCAAGCGACGAAGCGTCATACTGCAGCGGCTCGATCCACATGATCGACGGCGGATTTACGGCGGCATAGCGACACCGCTCGTTCAGGACTAATTTCACTCGCCGAGAAAAACAATGGACGCGATCACGTTTCTCGTACTGAGCTATCCTATTTATCGTTTGGTAAAAGGTCGCAGTTCGGGCTAGGACGATACTTGACGTGAGGTCTTACTTTGGAGCATTGGTACGAAGCCATTGCAATGCAGCGTCCGCGTTGTCGAAAAACTTTACGCGGACGCCCTTCGAGGCGGCAACGGTCTCGTACAGTTCGCTCTGCTCGGTCGGCGTGTGATTTTCGAGATGAAACGCCAGCCAAAGATTCGGGACCGCCGCCGTCCGCTTACCAGCCTCGACTATCTCAGCCGGTCCGAGTTCGCCACGCGGCGCAATGCCTTCAACGAGAACCCGCTTCGTATCGTGTTCCTCGCAGGCCTTGCGAAGCATGGCCCAGTAGTCGGGCGGCAGATCAGGATCGATCTTGGCTTCCGCGTTCAGTTCGACATGCACATGATCGCCCCGAAACGTAACTGCGAACTGCA
>JBKKAS010000217.1:0-3896 GCA_046714595.1 Pyrinomonadaceae bacterium
ATGACGGGCGGCAAGACGCGGCCTGTCGCATAGCCGTTAACAAACTCGAGACGGTTCGCGACACAGTCATCGATGCCGAGGTGGTCTGTCAGACGTTCGATCGTGAAATCGAGCGCGCCGGTAAGGACCACCTGTCGCTGACCGATCTTTTTGCCCTGAGCGATCAGCTCGGGAGTGCCGGGAAAGATCGCGGGCTTTAGGACCTCTTCGAAGAGCTCATCGGAAAAGTAACGCAGCCGGTCCTGGGAAAAGCCCTCGTAGCTGCGAAAGAAGACTTCGTTAAAGACGTTTCGCGAGTAAAGATCAGTGATCCCAAAGAACGGAAGCTTAGCGAGGGTACCGACGCTTTTCCTCGCGGTCTGCCACAGACCCTGCTGGCGCTTGGCGTAAAATCCCAACGTGTGCACCAAGTTAGTGCTCACCAAAGTACCTTCGAGATCGTAAAAGGCCGCCGCCCTTCCGTTTTTTTTCATGCAGACGTGTGCTATCGTATGGACGCTTTCCGTTGTCGGTACCGAGGATTCTAGCACGCATTTCAGTAATTGCGATATGAACCCGAGAAATCTTTACGTTTTCATTACAATTGTAATTACATGGTGGGCACTCGCGTCGTGTTCTTCGGATCGAGCAGCGAGTAAACAGGCCGAACGCGTCAGTCCTGAAGATGTAAGCCGCGCCCTCTCGGACTCGGAGGAGCTCTTCAAACAACGCGAGGACTTAGACAAGCTGAAAGCGGCGATAAAAGCGGTCGGAGCCGTCCGCGATCCGGATAATCGTAATTACCAGGTTGAATGGACATTCGCGAAGTACAACTATTTCCTGGGAAAATATAGCACCGACGAAAAAGAAAGCGAGGAAGCCCTCAAACAAGGACGCGACGCGGGTAAGATCGCCTCGCGGGTCGATCCGCAAAAGCCGGACGGTTATTTCTGGTATGCGGCGAACCTCGGCGAGCTTTCGCGGCGGAGCCCGATCACAGTCGGGCTGAGGGCGGTCGGGGATATCAAAGAAGCGATGAACAAGGTCGTCGAACTGCAGCCGGATTACCAGGGCGCGAGCGCCTACGACGCGTTGGCCCAGGTCGAACTTGCAACTCGTCTAAAGGGCGGCAACGCGCAAAAGGCGGTCGAGCTGCTTGAAAAAGGACTGGGGCTTGCAAAAGAGAATACGAACATCCGGTTGCACCTTGCCGAGGCCTACCTCGCGGTCAAGCGCGATACGGATGCACGAAAGCAGCTCGATTATCTTTTACAGATGAAACCCGATCCCGAGTACATGCCGGAATATCGCGAATGCGTTGAGAAGGCAAGGAAGCTGATCCAGACCAACTTCTAAAAATATTTATGCGTCGTGCAATATTTCCAGGTTCGTTCGACCCTCCGACAAACGGCCATCTCGATATCATAAGGCGCAGTTGTCCGCTTTTCGACGAGATCGTAATTGCGGTTCTCAACAACCCGGACAAGAACCCGCTCTTTTCGGTCGAAGAGCGCTGCGAGATGATCCGCGAGATCCTTCCCTCGGTGGCGAACGGGAGTTGTACCGTCACAGTCGACAGCTTCTCAGGCCTGACGGCGGACTTTGCGCGGGACCGCGGTGCCACGGCGATCGTGCGCGGAATTCGCGCCGTCAGCGATTACGAATACGAGCTACGCATGGCATTGATGAACCGCAAGCTCGAGCCTGCGATCGAAACGGTTTTTCTGATGGCCGACGAGGAATATTCTTATGTCTCGTCGACACTGATGAAGCAAGTCTTCATGCTCGGCGGACGCGTCGCAGGGTTGATCCCCGCATTGGTCGAATCACGTATGCGCGAAAAATTAAAATGATCGTCGGTATCCATCATGCCCAGATCACGATCCCGAAAGGTGCTGAGGAAGAAGCCCGGGATTTTTATTGCGGACTTCTTCGGTTGGCCGAAGTCCCGAAACCGTCCGAACTTGACGGCCGCGGCGGCTTTTGGCTGGAAGTCGGCGATCGGCAGGTGCACGTCGGCACCGACGACAAACCCGAACGGGAATTGACCAAGGCTCACATCGCGTATGTCGTCAAGCATCTCGACAGTTGGCGGAGGACCCTGGAAACGCAGAACATCACTATCGTCGACGGCATACAGATTCCAAATTATCGAAGATTTGAGTTTCGCGATCCGTTCGGCAATCGTATCGAGTTCATGGAAAAATCGTAAATAATCACGCGGAATAAAAAGCTTCGATTCCTGTAAACTGCCGCGTTTGCTGTAGAATGTGCCTATGATAATGCCCTTCCCCGTATCCGATCACGTCGCGCGGATGCATTCATCTTCAACCCTTAAAGCCGGGCAAATCGCTGCAAATCTGCGCGAACAGGGGCACGCCGTCATTGACCTGACCGTCGGCGAACCGGATTTCGACACCCCGGAGTTTATAAAACAGTACGCATGGGAAGGTTTGCAGAAGGGGATTACGAAATACACCTCGTCGGCTGGGATGAAATCGTTCACCGAGGCGATCTCAGGGTTCTATTCAGAGCGATTCGGCGCGAGTTTTTCGCCCTCGGAAGTTGCCGCTGCCTGCGGCGGTAAGCAGGGTCTATTCAATGCCGCGTGCACACTTCTGAATCCTGGCGATGACGTTCTGATCCCAAGGCCGTATTGGGTTACCTTTCCGGAGCTGGCGACGTTCTGCCGGGCAAACAGTGTCTTCATCGACACCGAAGAAACGGATTTTGTTCTTACCGCCGACCAGGTTCGCGACGCGATCACCGAAAAGACAAAGCTCTTGATCATCAACTCGCCGAACAATCCTACGGGCCGGGTGATCCCGGCCGCCGAGATGCGAAAGATCGTCGAGGTGTGTGCCGATCGGGGCGTCTACGTGTTGACCGACGAGTGTTATCTCTTCTTCGCGTATCCGCCGGGCGAAGTTTTCACATCGGCGGTTCTTCCGCCCGACCTTCGCAAGTTTGTCTGTATCGGCGGAAGCTTTTCAAAAACATACGCGATGACCGGCTGGCGGATCGGCTACACGATCGCGAACGAAGACTGGACTCGAGCAATGGTGAAACTGCAGAGTCATTCGGCGACTCATCCGACCTCGTTCGTTCAATATGCCTGTGCCCGTGCGATGGAGAATCGGGAGGAGACGATCGATGCCGTCGACCGGATGTTCAAGGAATACGAACGCCGGCGAGACTGGTTCGTTCCGGCACTAAACACGATCGACGGATTCAAATGTGGTATGCCCGAGGGTGCGTTCTACGCATTCGTCGATGTTCGCGGAATGCTCGGCGGCAAGTTCAAATCTTCGGCCGATGTCGCTGATGAAATGCTCGGCAGTGCTCACACAGTCGTAACAGACGGTGCCGGTTTTGGAGCCGATGGATTTCTGCGGTTGTCGTATGCAACGTCAATGGAAAATCTTCACGCGGCCGTTGAGCGCATCGGCAATTTGTTCAGTTCCGAGATCCAAACTGTTGGCACGTTAACCTAAGGTCACCTCATAAATGACAGAAATTATCGGCTGGGTGAGCTCGCTGATCCTGCTCGCCACACTTATCAAGCAGGTCTACAAGCAATGGTCGGATGGCACAAGCGAGGGAATTTCGAAATGGTTGTTCGTCGGCCAGTTGGCCGCATCGGTCGGGTTCACGATCTATAGCTACCTCGTCGGAAGCTGGGTGTTCATGGTGACGAATTTCTTACTATCTATAAATAATATTATCGGGATCGGTTTCTATTTCTATTTCAAAAAGCGTCAGACTGAACGGTAAGCGGTAAGCAGTAAGCGGTAAGCGGTAAGCGGTAAGCGGTAAACTGTAAAAGGTAAGTTCGAGAAGCTAACACACTCATGTTAGCGAGGCGGACTTACCGTTTACCGTTTACCGTTTACCGTTTACCGTTTAGAGTTTACCGT
>JBKKAS010000218.1:0-22582 GCA_046714595.1 Pyrinomonadaceae bacterium
TGGCCGTGGCACCGGATCTTTCGAGGCTCTGCATGTTGACGAATGACGACCGGGTGGAGGTACTGGCTTTTCTATCGGTTAGGCCGGTGCACACCGTCGTGATGACAAGCTTCATCAATGACAACGGAATGGTTAGCGATCTGAATCGCGGTGAGTTCTACGGATTCAGAAACCGTAGCGGACAATTAGAGGGGGTCGCTCTGATCGGACACTCAACTCTGGTCGAAGCGAGGACCGACGAAGCCTTGCGGGCACTCGCGTTCGCGGCGAGATCGTCGACCACGCCGATTCATTTGATAATGTCGAGCGGAACAGCTGCTCGTTCGTTTTGGAACTACCTCGGTCATTTTCAGGCTGAGCCGTCGATGACTTGCACCGAACTTCTCTTCGAAATTGGGTTCCCGTTACCGGTGCTGAAATGCGAATACGACTTACGGCTGGCCCGGCCGGAGGAACTCGAGCAGGTGGCGAAAGCTCAGGCTGAAGTTGCCGAGATCGAGTGCGGTGTCAATCCTATGGACCGGGACCGCGTGGGATTTCTGAAACGCGTCATGCGTAGGATCGACCAGGGACGAGTGTTCGTGGTTTTCGAAGGCGACAAGTTGATCTTCAAAGCGGACATAATCGCTGAAACCGACGCTGTTGCATATCTCGAAGGCGTATACGTCGATCCGGATTCTCGCGGTAAAGGTGTCAGCTCGAAGTGCCTTTCAAAGCTCTGTGTCGAGCTGCTGGGTCGTGTGCAAAACGTTTGCTTGTTAAGCAACGTGGAATTCAAGGGAGCTCACAAGGCTTTCATGAAGGCCGGAATGCGTAATACGGACTCGTGTACAACCCTTTTCGTGTGACGAATAAAGTATAGACTTTTAGGGTACCGCGGTTCATAATAGGCTGGGCTGGGAGTTTCTCTCGGCCCGGCCTTCTTTCCGCCGCGGACCCACCCGTAAGTCTTTCGAAGTCGAAACTTCCATTCAGCCAACAGCTCAAATAAGATTCGCGTAGTCCGCCGCTGAACGCTTGCCGTTATGAACTATCATAGGTTAACAATCGGTTACATGGTGGTGGTTCTGACGGTCGGGTTGGCTTGCCTCACGTTTGCCCTTCTTAATTTTCCGCTCGAAAAATTCGATCTCTATTTGCTTGTCATCGCGGGTTCGACGATCGGTCTCGGATCGTGGGCAACGGTGAAAATTCCACGCGTCAAGACGCACATCGCCGTCTCGGATATTTTTGTTTTCCTGACCCTGCTGTTGTACGGCGGCGAGATCGCGATAGTGCTCGCGGCGATCGAAGCCTTCTTCTCGTCCTGGCGCTTTTGCAGCAAGAAACTGACCATCGCGTTCAATGTCGCGGCGATGGCTTTTTCAACCACCATCGTCGTCCTGGTCTTAATAGTATGCGGACTGTACGCTGGCGGTGTCGTTGTCCAGGACAACATGGGCCTAAGCGGATTGATCATCGCGCTTTCGGTTATTGCACTCACGCAATTTTTCGTAAATACCCTGCTCGCGTCCGTCTACGATTCCTTCAAAAACGCTCTGGCATGGTGGGAGACGTGGAAGAGCAAATACATCTGGACATTCTTCACGTATTTCTCCGGCGCCGTCGGTGCGGGAGCCCTGGTGAAGCTAGCCCATTACACCGGCTTCGGGTTTATCGTCGCGACATTTCCCGTCATCCTGTTCGTATTTCTTGCGTATCGGATGTACCTGCAGAACGTCGAGATGTCGATCGCACAAGCCGAGCAGGCCGAGCTGTATGCAAAGACTATCGAAGAGCGTTCGAACGCGCTGCGCGAGTCTGAAGAGCGTTTCCGGAGCGCGTTCACGTACGCCCCGATCGGTATCGCCCTCCTATCGCGACATGGTACCTGGCTGAAAGTAAATCACGCTCTGTGCGAAATTCTAGGCTACGAACAGGACGAGATTCTCGGGATGGATTTTCAGGCGATGATGTTTGCCGAAGATCTCGGGGCGACATTGATGAAGATCCACGAACTAATGGCAGGCAGGATCGCAAGCGGCCAGATGGAGCAGCGGTATATACACAAGACCGGCCGTACCGTTTGGACACTATGGAGCGTTTCCGCGTCAGGCGATATCCGGTCGGATAGCTCGAATCTTATTTTCCAACTTCAGGACATTACCGACAAGAAGATCGCCGAACAAAAACTGCAGCACGAAGCCACGCACGACGCACTTACGGGTTTACCGAACCGCGCACTTTTTATTCGTCGTCTGGAAGAGGCACTTGCACGCAGCCGGCAAGATTCCAAGTACCAGGTCAGCGTTCTCTTCATCGATCTTGATCGGTTCAAATACGTGAATGACAGCCTCGGCCACCTTATCGGCGATCAACTGTTGATCGGCATCGCGGGACGGCTTCGCGAGTGCATGCGGCCGCCCGACATTGTTGCCCGGCTCGGCGGCGACGAATTTATGATCCTGGTCGAAGGGCGTTACTACACAGAGAGGATCACGCGCATCGCGGACCGTATCCAGCGCCAATTCGCACAGCCTTTCGATCTCTATGGCCAGGAGGTCTACAGTTCGGCCAGTATCGGCATCCTTCGCGCCTCGGAAAGTCACATGACGTCCGAGGATGTAATGCGGGACGCCGACACAGCAATGTACCAGGCAAAACGTTCCGGCCGTTCACGCCATGCCGTCTTCGACGAAGACATGCACGCCGCCGCAAAAGAGACCCTGCTCCTGGAGATGGATCTGCGGAGGGCGATCGAGAAGTACGAATTCGAGGTCCAATATCAACCGATCTTTTCGCTGGCGACCGGCGAGATCGAAGGCGTTGAGGCTCTGGCGAGATGGGATCATCCGCAACTCGGCGAGATCCCGCCATCGAAATTCATCCCACTCGCCGAAGAGACCGGACTCATAGATCCGCTCGGCGAACTCGTTCTCGATAAAGCGTGCACCGAGATCGGCAGGATCTACGAGGCCGTCAACAAAGAATATTTGAAGCTGAGTGTGAACCTATCCTGTAGGCAGTTCGCCCAACCGTTCCTGGTTCGGCAGGTTCGCAACATCCTCGACCGGACCGGGTTTCCGCCGACGAGATTAAAACTCGAGATCACCGAGACTGTGTTTTTCGAGTATCAAGAGCGGGCGATAGACATGCTCAATCAGCTTCGCGATCTTGGCATCGATATCGACATCGACGATTTCGGCACCGGTTATTCGAACTTGAGCTATCTTGTCAAGCTGCCTATCTCGACCTTGAAGATCGATCGCTCATTCGTCGCACCTATCAACGAACAAGGTGCCAATACCGAACTCGTTCGCACGATAATCTCGATGGCTAAGAACCTCGGTTTAAGAGTCATCGCCGAGGGCATCGAAACGCGTTCTCAGCTCGAGGCATTAAGAGAATTGAACTGTGAGAGCGGGCAGGGCTTCTTGCTGGCAAGGCCGTTGACCGCATCCGAACTTACGATATTTCTTAACGGCTCGGACGACCATCCGATACCGGCCCCGTCTTTTGAGATCTCTATTTCTCCGATGATCCAGTAGTTTTCCCCGATCGGGGTTGACAACGAACTGCATTTAAATAAAAATACGATCGTTCGTTTTCTTTATGCCCAAGTTAAGCCATGCGGCGATCGAGAAACGCAAGGAGACGATTGAGGATGCGGCCCGTGAGCTTTTCATTAAGCAGGGGTTTCACCGAACCTCCATGCGTGACATCGGGCGCGGCGCACAAGTATCGCTGGGGAACCTTTATAACTATTACCCGACGAAAGAAGCGATCTTTGAATCATTGATAAACGGCTACGTAACGGTCGTCGATGACAAACTCAGGTCGATCTTTGCCGAGATCGACGAGCCGCTCGAACCCGAGAGTCTGCGTCGGCTCGGCGAGCTTGTCGGAAAGCTTGTTAACGAGCATTCCGATTTTTGGCTGCTGATGTACATCGACGTACTCGAGTTCCAAAACCGGCACTTTCGAAAGATGTTCGACGGCATAATAGACCGCTTTCGGAAGATCTTCGCGGACAAGTTCGCTGAAGCTGAGGCTCGCGGCGATCTTCGGACCGGGGTAGATGCGGCGCTGGTTTTCACCGCTGCATACATGCAATTCTTCAACTACTTTTTGGTTGAGAAACTTTTTGGAGGCAACAGGCACCTGGGGTTAAGCGACGACCAGGCCCTCAATTACATTACGAAGATCTTTGCCTACGGCACGTTGAGCGAGAAGAAGATGGCAAGCTTCAAGAAGCGAGCAAGCAAGAACCTTATTTGACGCAGAGGGCGTGCCAGGGTCGAAGATGGTATCGCGCGAGATTTAACCTAATGACACAGTTCAACGCAAACCCGGGAGATCCCACATTGCAGATCGTAAAAAAACGAACGTTCATTTTTATTATGGAGGCTATCCAGATGTTTCGACACGAAAGACTTTTCGCGGTGGTTTTAGGACTGCTGTTTCTGACTGTGAGTTCTTACGCCCAGGGTACGACCGGGCAGATCGCCGGCACCGTGACCGATCCTAATGGCGCGGTCGTCGCCGCCGCCGCCGTTAGGGCGACCAACATCGCGACAAATTACAACCGCGAAACGACCACCGACGGCGACGGGGTATATGGATTCCAACTTCTGCCTCCGGGACGCTACCGTATTGAAGTGACGGCGTCGGGTTTCGCCACAACGACTGCCGAAGCCGACGTGAACATTACGCAGACGACGCCGGTCGATGTCCCGCTATCGGTCGCCGGGGGGGTCGCGACGGTCGATGTTCAGGCGCACGTCCTGCAAACGGAAACTTCGCAGCAAGGGCGCGTCCTGACCGGCGAAACGATTCGTCAGCTTCCACTTCCTACGCGAAACTTTCAGCAGCTTCTGACTCTGTCGGCGGGTGCTCAATCAAGTGTGTCGAACAACACGGAATTGGGGCGCGGCGATGCGATCATAAGTGTCAACGGCCAGCGAACGACGAGCAACAGCGTGCGAATTAATGGCATTGACGCCAACTCGATCGGAACTAACTCGACGCCGAACATCGCCGTGCCGGCAACCGACAGCTTGCAAGAGTTCATCGTTCAGACTTCCCTGTACGACGCGGCGAACGGACGCAATGCGGGCGGAAACGTCGAGGCGATCACCCGCAGCGGCACCAATGATCTGCACGGCAACGCCTATTACTTCTTGCGGAATCGGTCGTTCAACGCCAATAACCCATTCCTGAAGGCAGCCGGTATCGCGAACCCCGTCCTCAATCGCCAGCAGTACGGCGCCACGCTCGGCGGGCCGGTGATCAAGGATCGATTCTTTTTCTTTGGATCGTATCAAGGCACGCGCGAACGGAACGGAGCGTCGCTGACGAACAGCGTCACGTCGCCGGTGATCCCGACAGGTCTGACCGACACCAACCGGACCGCCGCCGGCCTGGCAGCCGCGTTCAGCGGCATTCCGGGGCTCGCCACGCTTAGCGCCGGCCTGATCAACCCGGTCGCGCTTTCAATACTTAATGCTCGCCTGCCCGATGGAAGCTTTGCAATTCCCTCGTCTTCCGCAGCGCGTTCGGCATCCCTTCTGGGTTTGACCCAGCAGCAATCAGGCGTGTCACGATTCCGTGAAAACCAGTTCAATATCAACGGTGATTTTAATTTTTCGGATAACCATACGCTCTCGGCGAAGTTTTTTGTCGCGGACAATCCGACCTTTCAGGCAAATTACAATTTCGCGGGATTGGGCAATGGCCCGACACAACTGATCGGTTTCGGTGGCGACCTGACCATCAAGCAAAAGCTTTACTCGATCACGGATTCCTATGTCATCTCGTCGAACGTGGTGAATCAATTCCGTGTCGGATTCAGCAGACTGCGTGTAACAAGCGTTCCCGAGGAACCCTTCACCGCGTCGCAGCTCGGCATCACTAATCCTCTGGCGAGCCTTTACCCCGGAGCCCCGACATTATCGTTTGCCGGCAGCGACGCTCTTTTCGTTTTCGGCGGGTCGACGCTCGCAGATCAATCGTCCCGGATCAACGCGTACACTGCCGGCGATACCCTTTCCTGGACACTTGGCAACCACCGGCTGAAGATCGGCGGCGAGTACAGATTCTCGCAAGTAAAGTTTTACTTCAACGCGTTCTCACGTGGACAGATTATTTATGGCGACACAATTACCGCGGGCATTCGAACGACCGCATTTCAGAACTTCCTACAGGGCATCGGCACATCGCTGATCGGCTCGGGCGTATTTGACCGTTACTTCAAGGTCACTGACTGGAACGGATTTATTCAGGATGACTGGAAGATCAGTCGCCGGCTCACTGTAAATCTCGGTCTTCGCTACGACATGTACGGGCTGCCCGTCGAAGATCAGGGACGGCTCGTGAACTTCATCCCGGGCCAGGTTCGGATCGGTACGACGGCCGCCCCGGCCGGACCGCCGAACGGTTTCGTTCAAGCTGAAGGTGGACCGCTTGCCGGTGTTCCGACTGTCGAGAAGACGCTCGTTCCGACGGACAAGAATAACTTCTCGCCTCGCATCGGATTCGCATACGATCTGAGCGGTGACCAAAAGGTGGTCGTGCGCGGCGGATACGGTATCTATTACGATCGCATTTCAACGCGGTATGCAAATACCCAGCTCTTCAACTATCCGTACTTCGGTCTGGGCGTCGGACTTGTAAATAGTCTCGTCCCGCAACCCAGCCCGATCTTCCGTACGGCCGCGAATCCATTTATTCCGCTGCCGCTGCCGTCGGCATTCCCGGTAGTGCCAACTGTGCCGTCACCGCTTTCTCCGCTCGCTCCCATCGTCGGTGTTCCGATCGCGGGCGTCTTTGTAGATCCTGAATTGCAGACTCCGTATGTGCAGCAGTACAACCTGGGCGTTCAGATCGAGCTTGCCCGCAACCTCGTCGCCGAATTTGGCTACGTCGGAAATCGGGGCACACACCTCCTACAGGTGATCACTCTAAATCAACCGATATTCAATCCTGCGACAAATACTTTTTCGACGCCGCTGCCGGCGACCGTATTCTCGCCTAACAAGAATCTGACCGGCGGTATGCAGCAGATCCAGACGACGTCGGTGTCGCGATATAACTCGATTCAAATGTCCTTGACGAAACGCTTCAGCGACGGCCTGCAGCTTCTGGCTGCCTACACAGCGGGTCGCTCATACGATTATTATTCGGGTGCGACCGTGAACGAGCTGACAAATATGCCCGGCGATCAGGTGAACTGGCGCCTCAATGGCGGTCCGTCAGACTTCAATCGCAAACATCGGTTCGTCGTGAGTGGCGTCTATGATCTTCCGCGGGCAGTTGGCCAGGGGAATGCCGCCAAATGGTTGTTGAACGATTGGCAGATCGCCGGTATTGGTGTCTGGCAGTCGGGATTACCGTTTTCTATCCTCGACGCGAACGGCACGTCACGAATTCAGCGGGCGAACTTTAATCCCTCATTAACAAATAGTGAGTTTTACACCTCAGGCTCTGTCGCATCACGGCTGAACCAGTATTTCGACACAACCGGTTTTGTCACCTCATGTCAGTTCGGCGTCGGGCAGATCTGCGGTGGAACGGTCGCGAATCCGGCGTTCGACCGCAACTCTCCATTTGGCAATACACCGAGGAATCTTCTCTTCGGTCCGGGCCAAAAGAATATCGATATCTCGTTGATCAAGATGCTTCCCTTTAGCGAGAGATTCAAGGGTGAGTTCAGGGCCGAGATGTTTAATGTTTTTAACTGGGTCAATTATGCGAACCCGGGGAACACGATCGGGACTCCAACCTTCGGTCGGATCACTTCGGTCAGTTCGGGGCCGCGTGTTGTTCAGTTTGCATTCAAGCTCGCCTTCTAGAGCGGCGGATTGCCGAGTGGATCGATCGCCATTTGAAAGCAGTTTCGATAGCGGCTCTCTGTGAAGTGGACATGTTTTATGAAATCCGCGGTGCGGGCGAGCCGCTAATTCTTATTCCCGGTTTCGCCTCCGGTGCATGGAGCTGGTCGTGGCAGACCGAAGAGCTCGCGAAGAGTTTTCAAATCGTCACCTTCGACCCGAGAGGTATATCGCGCTCGCGGATCGTGAACGACGTCGTCGTTTCCATCTCGGGTATCGCCAACGACATCGTCGACTTGCTCGACGAGCTTGAGATCGAGAAGGCTCATGTCCTGGGGATCTCATTCGGCGGTTTTGTCGCGCAAGATCTTGCGCTTCGCTTTCCGGATCGGATAAGACGACTCGTACTCGCATCCACGAGCTTTGGCGGGCCGAATCATGTCGCACCGTCGATGCAGGTGCTTTCGACTTTCGCATCGACCGACGGATTGAATACCAGCGACCGCATCCGGAAATACCTGACCGTTGCCTTCTCGTCTGAGTTCGTCGAGACGCATGGTGAAACGGTCGAGCGATTTTGCCAATTGCGCGAAGAGAATTTCGTCCCCCGTGAAGTCTATATGCAGCAGCTTCAGGAGGCGTTAAATTTCAATGTGGAAGATCGGGTAACCGAGATTCGCCACGACACGCTTATCGTTAGCGGCGACAGCGATGTGATCGTCCCGGTCCAAAACTCGCGACATCTCGCGGCCGCGATCCCGAACGCGCGGCTTGAATTGATAAGGGGCACCGGCCACATGGCGTTCGTCGAAAAGCCGGGCGAGTTTAACCGGATCGTGCGGGCATTTCTCACAGAGACGAGCTAGACTCGATTCAGTTTTGTTCTGACCGATATGCGTGATGCAAAGATAATCGGAACCGGCGTCTACGTTCCCGCGAGGATCGTGACGAATGCCGAGCTTAGCCTGAATCTCGGCGAGGATATCGACGAGTTCGTGTCGACGATCGTGGGTATCAAGGAGCGCCGCATCGCTGCTGAAAATGAGAGCGCGGCCGATCTTGCAACGGCTGCCGCCGAGACAGCGCTCAGAAACGCCAACATTGCCGCCGATGAACTCGACCTGATCTTATTGGCGACCGACACACCCGAATACATTTCGCCGGCGACGTCGGTTATTGTCCAACACCGGATCGGAGCCTCCAGCGCCGGTACGTTCGACATCAACTGCGCTTGCGCGGGGTTTGTCACAACGCTCGACACTGCGTTCAAATACATCATCGCCGACAGTACGTATAGAAACGTCCTCGTTATCGGCTGTTATGCGATGAGCAAATTTATCGATTGGAAAGATAAGAAAACCTCGACGTTGTTTGCGGACGGAGCTGGAGCGGTGGTGTTGCAGGCCGTAGACGATGAGAAGCATTTTCTCGCCTCGAAGCTCGTCGCCGATGGCAGCTATCATAATTACATGGGCATCTTTGCCGGAGGCACGCACGAGCCGATCACGGCGGATGTTCTGGCTGCCAACAATACCAATCGGCTGCGCTTTGCAAAGAAGTATCCGCCCGATGTAAATATCCAGGGCTGGCCGAAGATCGTGAATGAAGTGGTCGCGAAGGCGGGGCTCAGCCTTGAGGATGTCGATATGTTTCTTTGGACTCAGGTCAACCGCTCGACCATCAGGATCGTGATGGAAGAAATGCAGATCCCTGAAGAGAAAACCCACACGATAATGGAAAAATGGGGCTACACGGGATCGGCTTGCATCCCGATGGTTCTGCACGATGCAGTCTCGGCCGGTAAAATAAAGCGAGGCGACAACATCGTATTCTGTGCGTCGGGCGGCGGGCTGAATATGGCCTGCCTTGCGATGAGATATTGAGAATGATGTTCTGTGCTAAATTTGCACAACTCGAATGACGGCGATCGCAAGAAAGAAACTGCTTATTTTGGATTTGGACGAAACCCTCATTTATTCGACCGAGGAATCCTTAGAGCGAGAGGCCGACTTTACAGCCGAACAATACTTTGTCTACAAAAGGCCCTTTCTTGGTGAGTTTCTGGCTTTTTGTTTCGAGAACTTTGACGTCGGGGTGTGGACAACCTCGACTGCGGATTACGCCAGTCTGGTTGTTGATCGAGTGACAAATCCTGATCAAACACTTCAGTTTCTCTGGTCGAGAGAGCGCTGCACCTGGGCCTTCGATGAGGCGACGCACGAGAGAGTATTGGTTAAGAGGCTCGAAAAGCTTGGAAGGCGTGGCTATCGACCAGACTCAATTATTGTTGTGGATGACACGCCAAGTGCATGGAGAACCAGTTATGGCAACCTAATCAGGGTCGCGCGCTTTGAAGGAGATCGGTCGGATGACGAGCTAAAGTACCTCTCCAAATACCTTAAAACCTTAATTGATATGGAGAACATCCGCACGGTTGAGAAACGGAACTGGCGAGCACGGATTGTTTGATGGAGAGTTCGAACACATATTCGGTGTTTCGCTGGCAGTGTGCGAAGTACCGTAACCAACCGGTGTTCTTTACGCGCGACGCCGGTGGCTGGGCCTCGCAAACGTGGAATGATTTCGAAAACAAAGTTCACGACGCCGCATGCGCGTTTCGTGCAAAGGGATTGACTACGGGTGCCAGCGTCGCGATACTCGCGGGCAACATTCCCGAATGGACGATAGTGGATATCGCTACGATCGCCGCGGGGGGTGTAGGTGTAGGTATCTATCCGACCAGCTCGCCGGAACAGGCTGAATTCATAATCCGGCATTCTGACGCGCAGTTTGTCATCGTCGACACCGTCACCCAGCTTGCGAAGATCAAAGGCGCCGAATTTGAAAACGTGAGAGCGGTCCTTTGTATAGAAGACGGGACATGGGACGAGTTCCTGAGTTTCGGTAAGGATCGACGAGACGAGCTTCTGCCGCAGGTGGAGAAGTCGGGATTCAACGCTAAACCAGAAGACATCGCCATCATGGTCTACACATCGGGTACGACCGGCGAGCCGAAAGGCGCGATGCTGTCTCACGAGTACATCCTAAACTCGGTCGAATCGCTCCGGCAGGCGGTACCGATCTTCGACAGCGACGTCACGCTTTCTTATCTTCCCGGATGTCACGTCGCCGAGCGCATTTCCGGAATCTATAACCGGCTGTACAACGGAACGTCTGCCTACTTCGTCGACGACCTTTCGCGGTTGTATGAATATATGCTCGACGTAAAACCGACGGTGTTCGCGAGCCTGCCGCGCTTCTTCGAAAAGATACACGCGGCCATCGTGGCGAAACATGGAACCGAAAACGTCGATCCGCAGACAGTGAAGGACGCGTTCGGCGGACGTGTCCGATTGCTTACTTCCGGAGGAGCTCCGCTGCCGGAAGAGATCGCGCAGTTCTTCGCTGACGCCGGTGTGCCGATCCTCCAGGCGTACGGTCTGACAGAAAATATCTGCGTCGCATTCAATCGTGCGAACGACTTCAAGTTTGGAACGGTCGGTAAGCCGATGCCGATGTGCGAAGTAAAGACCGCCGGCGACGGCGAGATACTCGTCAAAAGTCAGATGATGTTCTCGGCCTATTATAAACAACCGGAGAAAACGGCCGAGATGTTTACCAGCGACGGTTGGTTGAAAACCGGCGATCTGGGCGAGGTCGACGACGACGGATTCCTGAAGATCACCGGCCGCAAGAAAGAGATCATCGTCCTCTCTTCGGGAAAGAACGTCGCACCCGCGCTCGTCGAGAATCTTGTCCGGGAATCTCATCTCATCAGCCACTGTTTCGTTTACGGCGACGGCCGAAGTTATTGTGTCGCACTGATCACGGTGAATCCGGCGGAAGCTTCCTCGAACGGAAACTACGCGTCGTCCAGCGAATTAGAGATGCGCGAAGCGGTCCAGCGTATCGTCGAGAAAGCGAACGCGCGAGTCTCGAGCAGCGAACAGATCAAACGTTTCGCCATACTCGACCGCGACTTCTCTCCTGAATTCGATGAAGTGACCCCCACTATGAAACTAAAACGCAACGTGGTCGCAACAAATTTCGCTGACACGATCAGGGGTCTTTATGAGGGTTCATGACATGCGATCGCGTAGCGATCAGTCGGGTTTAGCCGTGGGCGTCAGCCCAAGGTAGCGGTGAGTAGACGATTGTCGTCGCGTAGCGACGATCGAATCGAATTCAGCGGTCGCTGACGCGACAGGATGTGTGTTCAACGTAGCACGTGGGCTGAAGCCCACGGCTAAATTCGGCCGGTCGCGACGCGACCGCCAGGAAAAGATATGAAACTGAACTATCTGCAGCTCGCGATCAGATCGATCGTCATACTCGTCTTAGCGGGCGGGGCCTTTGCGCAGTCGCAAGAAAAGACCGTCTCCGTCTTCGGCGCGAAGATCAACTACGTCGAAGCAGGCGACGCGTCAAAACCGAAAGTGATCTTACTTCACGGCTTGGGCGGCAACCTCGCAAACTGGGCGTTCAACGTTCCGGCTCTGGCTCAGAGCTATCACGTCATAGCGATCGACCAGATAGGTTTTGGTAAGTCGGATCGCACGATGCTTAAGTATCGCGTCGGAACCTACGTCGATTTCCTCGACAGGTTCATGGCCGAGCTGAAGATCGAAAAGGCGTCGCTTGTCGGCAATTCTCTTGGCGGCTGGGTCGCAGCGCTTACGGCGATCAAATATCCCGATCGTGTCGAGAAGATCGTTCTCGTCGATGCCGCGGGGCTAAAACCGAACGAGGTCGACCTGACTCAGATCTATTCGCTCAACTACTCAACCCGTGACGAGGTCCGGCAACTCGTCAAGCTCGTCTTTTACAACCAGGCGATCTTCGGCAGCGACGCGATGATCGAACAGTCGATGACCGTCCGGGTTGCGGCAAACGACGGTTACACGATCGGGAGTCTTATCGACTCGATCAGACGAAACGAAGATTTCCTGAATGGCCGGCTCGGTGAGATCAAGAAACCGACGCTAATTATTTGGGGGAAACAGGACGGACTTCTAAAGGTATCCGATGGTGAGCAATTCAAACGCGAGATCGTTGGCTCGGAACTCATCGTCTTTGATCAATGCGGCCACGTGCCGATGGTTGAAAAGGCCGCGGATTTTAATAAGACCGTGCTGGCGTTTCTCGCAAAATAGATATGGAACTTAAAATTGGTGACAAATTCTCAAGCGAACGCCTGGTAACCGACGAACTGATCCGTAAGTTCGCCGATGTCTCCGGCGATCATAATCCGATCCATCTCGACGAGGACATGGCGAAAGGCACGCGTTTTGGCCGCCGGATAGCGCATGGAATGCTGAGCGGTGCGTTCATCTCGGCCGTACTCGGTTACGAACTGACCGAGCGAAAGATCGTCTATCTTTCTCAGACGTTGAAGTTTACCTTGCCGGTATTTATAGATGACACGGTTACAACCACCGCGACCGTGACGAACATCCGCGAAGATAAACCGGTAGTTACGCTCGAGACGGTTTGTACAAATCAAAATGGCGAGACACTCGTCACCGGTGAAGCCGTTGTGATGATCTTGCCGTAAGCGTTACGAGTTCGCGCTTGAAAAGCTAAGGAGGGGTGGCATCCGCAAAGCGGATGACGGGGTCGTGCTTCACGCCTGAAGGCGTAACGCTTACTTATGACGTACTTATGACAGAAGCCCCAGAGAAAACTCCGTTCTATGCCTGGTACGCACTCGCGGTGCTGATGGTCGTTTACATCCTGAACTTCCTCGACCGCACCATCATCTACATTCTGTTTCCGCTGATCAAAAAGGAAATGGAATTTTCCGACACGCAGCTCGCCCTGCTCGGCACGACATCGTTCGTGATCTTTTACACGCTGCTCGGCATTCCATTCGGCAGGATGGCCGACAAAGGGTCGCGTACGAAGATCATCGCGATCGGTGTTGTTGTGTGGAGCCTGTTCTCGGGCTTGACGGCATTCGCGGATAGTTTCTGGACGCTTTTCTTTTGCCGGGTGATGGTCGGTGTTGGCGAAGCGACACTGGGCCCGGCGGCGATCTCGCTCCTGTCCGATTATTTTCCACCTATAAAACGCGCGACCGTTACAAGTATCTATTCGATGGGCATCGCGATCGGTGCGGGACTCGCTGCCTTGCTTGGTGGAAGCTTGAGTCAATTCGGCTGGCGGACTGCGTTTCTCGTCGTCGGATTTCCCGGTATCGTTCTCGGGATTCTTGTCTTCCTTTTGCGCGAGCCCGATCGGACGACGGCGGCCGCTACCGATTCAAATTACACGAGCACAGACTGGAAGCGGCTGCTGACAAACAAGACCTTTGTACTTCTGTGTCTGGGTTATGCACTTCTCGGACTTGCAACGAACAGTCTGTCGATCTGGGGAGCGACTTTCTACTCCCGCGTTCATCGGGTAGATTTGCCGACGATCGGATTCTGGGCAGGCGTCCTGACGCTGGCGGCGGGAATTCCGGCGACTCTTCTCGGAGGCGTGATCGCTGACCGTTTTCGTAAGTGGCGGCCCGGCGGACGCATGCTCTACGGCGCACTGCTCGCATTTATCTCCGTTCCGTTCTGGCTGGTGGTGATCTATACGGAAGACGTTCCGTCGATGTTTGTAGCGAACTTTGTCTTGCTGGCGGCAGCGCTCGGCTGGCTTGGCGCTGCCGCGGCGGACGCAACGGAGATCGCGGGAGTACATCTGCGCGGTCTGGCGATCGCAGTCTTGTTTTTCGCGGTGAATATTGCAGCCTACCTGATCGGCTCGAATACGATCGGGTTTCTCAATGACAGATTTGGAGTGACGACCGATCCCGCTGTTATGCGATACGCCCTGCTGGTTTGTCCGATCGCTTGTTTGTTAAGTGGGGTCGTTCTTCTATCCGGTGGGTTACTTCGAAATCGCGAGACGGCTGTCTAGGACGTCACTTGTCACTTGTCACTCGTCACTCATCATCACTTTCGCAGCCATCCGAATAATGCTTCCACGGTTATGTCCCGGTTCGTTTCGTATATCGCACGCGTAAGCGGAATGCCCATCGGACAAACCTGTATGCAGTTTTGCGCGTTGCCGCAGTTCGTGATGCCATCATCGCCCATCAGCGCGTTCAGACGCTCTTCGATATTCGTTTTCCCGACCGGGTGCATGTTGAACAGCTTTGCCTGCGCGATGGCTTGCGGACCGACGTAATTATCGTCGCCGTACTGCGGGCAGGCCTCGAGACAGCAACCGCAGGTCATGCATCGCGAATATGCGTAACGCTCCTGCGCGGTCTCATTCGAAATCGCCGGTCCCGGACCAAGATCGTAGGTACCATCGAGCTCGATCCACGCGTGCACTTGCTTCAAGTGATCGAACATTTTCGTACGGTCGACCATAAGATCGCGAACGTTCGGAAATTTGGACATCGGGGCCAAAGATATAGCGTCGCCGCCGGATTCGAGTAACAGATCGTCGATGAGCGCCGAGCACGACTGACGGACACGACCGTCGATGACCATCGTGCAAATTCCGCAAACCTGTTCAAGACAGCTCATGTCCCAAACCGGCGGTGTCGTCTGCTTTCCCTCGATTGTCACGGGATGTTTGCGAATATCCATCAGCGCCGAGATGACGTTGAGGTTGCGACGATACGGAATCTCAAACGTTTCCCAATACGCCTCAGCACCTTCTTTCTCGCGACGCTGGATCTTGAACTTTATCGACTTGGGCGCATTCTCGAGCCGCTTTTTTTCCTGGTGTGCGTGATCACTCATTTCTTCTTAAACTAACTTCCCATTTTTCCGTATTGTTGATAATCGGAAAAATAAAGGACGATTCGCTTTCCGTCCTTTTCGTATGGGTAGAACAATTCGTACCTGCCGTCTGCAGCACTAAACCTCGTCTCGCTGTGACCGTCGTCGAAGACCTTATTAAGGTAGTCACGGTCCGATTTAGAGATCGTCATTAGGTAAGACCGCTTATTCGGCGGGATGGGTTCACCTTTATCATTCTTCGCCGTCGAGTAGTCGCGGAAAGCGAGAAAGACTGGAGTTCCGTCAAGCTGGTCCCTAACGATCACCGAGACGTGAGGGAAATTCCTCTCGGTCTTTTCAAAGAACTCGAGCGTGTCGCGCGTACTCGAGAGCCATCCGTCCGAAAACTCATAATTGACCAGCCTGTTTGTTTTCTCGAGATTCGTTTCGAGCACAGCTTTCGCCGACTGGATCAACATATTCTCTTTCTTAAGAGATGTCAGGTAATCACCCGCAAACAATCCGCCGAATAAAAGCGGAAAACTCACGGCAAATACTAGTGCCCACTTCTTCGAGGCCGGCGTCATCTCGATCTCCGGGTCAGCGTTGTGCTTCTGCGCGATCCTCGTCAGATTGAACATTACGTTGATCATGAGCGAACCGCCCATCAACGCAAGGACACCGAGAACACTCATACCGAAAGTTTGAGAAAGGTTCTCGCGGAAGATACGAAAACCAAAGACCTGGACCGACACAAAAATAAATACCCAGTATATGAGCAGGAGTATCGAGACGAGAGCGACGATGTTGCTTAGTTTTACGAGAAATTTGAGATTCATGCGTTGCCTAATCCTTGAAAGATTCACCTTCCTTGATCTTCTCTGCGTCCTTCACCCACCGCTCCTCCCGGCCTTCGGGTTTGAGTACGCTTCCCAACTGCGGGACCTGCGCCGCTTTCGTCTTGCCTGTTGAATAATCTCGCTTCCGCGGCTCGACGATCGAGACATCGACGGGATCGTACGAAAACACCGGTGCTTCTTCGGCATACTCGGCGATGGTCGTCTTAAGAAACTTCTCGTCGTCGCGCTCCGGGAACTCCGGCTTGTAATGTGCTCCGCGCGATTCATTGCGGTTCAGTGCCCCAAGCGTTATGACGCGTGCGAGCTGGAGCATGTTCCACAATTGTCGTGCGTGCGGAACCGCCTGAGTGGCCCAAAGATTCGAATCGTTTATCGAGATATTCTTGAATCGGTCCTGAAGCTCCACCAGTTTTTCATCGGTAGCCTTCAGGCGGTCGTTGTAACGGACGACCGTCACGTTATCGGTCATCGACTTACCCATTTCCTCATGCAGCTTGTACTGGTTCTCGCCGCCCTCGTTTGAGATTATCTGTTGGTTTACCTCGGCCTGTCGTTTCAGCTCGGCGTCGTAGATTCCGTTTGTTTCCGTATTTCCCCGCTCGACATTCTTCGCGTACTCGATAGCCGAGGGCGCAGCGACAAACCCACCGTAGACACACGACACGAGTGAGTTTGCTCCGAGACGGTTCGCACCGTGGATCGAGTAATCGCATTCGCCCGCCGCAAAGAGTCCGGGGATACTTGTCCGCTGTTCGTTGTCGACCCAAAGCCCACCCATCGAATAGTGAACGCCGGGAAATATTCTCATCGGCACGTAACGCGGATCGTCGCCGACGAACATCTCGTAGATCTCAAGGATCGCTCCGAGCTTTCGCGTCAGGGTTTCGGCGGGTATGTGCGTCAGGTCGAGATACACCTGGTTCTCACCGGCGACGCCGTGACCCTCGAGACAAACCTGGAAGATCTCACGCGTCGCGATATCGCGGGGAACGAGATTGCCGTATGCCGGATATTTTTCTTCCTGAAAATACCAACGCTCCGATTCAGGAATGTCACGCGGATTTCGCGCGTCGCCATCGGCCTTTGGCACCCAGACGCGGCCGCCCTCGCCACGCGCCGACTCGCTCATCAACCGGAGTTTATCCTCACCGGGGATCGACGTCGGATGCACTTGTATGAACTCGCCGTTAGCGTATCGCGCACCTTGCTGATAACACGCCGAGACGGCGCTTCCGGTGCACGTCATCGAGTTAGTCGATTTTCCAAAGATCAATCCCGGCCCGCCCGTCGCCATGATCACCGCGTCCGCGGCGAATGCCTTCAACTCGAGCGACTGCAAATTCATGGCAACCAGCCCGCGACACACCTGATGATCGTCGAGTACAAGCGACAGCATTTCCCAGCCTTCGTACTTCGTGACACGCTTTTCCACTTCCCAGCGACGGACCTGTTCGTCAAGTGCGTAAAGAAGCTGCTGCCCGGTCGATGCCCCGGCGAACGCAGTCCTGTTATACAGCGTTCCGCCAAAGCGGCGAAAATCCATCAAGCCTTCTTTCGTACGAGAAAATGGCACGCCCATCCGATCGAAAAGATAGATGATCTCCGGCGCCATGTCGCACATGCGTTTGACCGGCGGCTGGTTCGCGAGGAAATCACCGCCGTACACCGTATCGTCAAGGTGCTTCGCCGGCGAATCACCCTCGCCTTTCGTGTTCACCGCGCCGTTGATTCCGCCCTGAGCGCAGACCGAGTGTGACCGCTTGACCGGGACGACCGAGACCAAGTCGACCTCGTGGCCGGCCTCCGCGATCTTCATCGCCGCCGCAAGACCCGCGAGGCCCCCACCGACGATTGCGATTTTTAAATTCGTTGCCATAAATTTGTTTGGAGTTCCGCCTTCAGGCGGCTGTTCTTGCTCCCCTCCTTGTCTAAGGAAGGGTGGCAGTCGCTTCGGCTGACGGGGTGGTGCCGCCTAAAGGCGGTACTCCAAACTACTACCTCCTCGGTGTGCTGCTCGGCTGAATTATCTTCTTCTCCTCAACCGCCTCACAAAACGCTTCGGGAAAGAGACCGCATTTCTCGACGAACGCGACCGCGGCATTGATGCCGACCGCCGACAAGAAAATGGCGAGCCCGATCGATGCGTATAACGTCAGGCGTTGAGCCTTTTCTCCGATCACGATCCCCCAGTCGATCGCAAATAACCAAAAGCCGTACGCGAGATGCCACGACGTCGCCACGACGCCCAGGATATAAAAAATTAGGATACCGACGCTTTGAAATTCCACCGCAACTATATCGAACGCACGATCGGCGTTTCCCGCGACCGGGTTGCCGAAAGACTCCAGGCCCGGGATTAAGCCGAATCTAAGATTCAAAATGTGAAACAAAAGGAAGAAGAACAAAAATATACCGGTCACGCGCTGAAAGACATAAAACCAGTTTCGGGCGTACGAATAGCCGATAGCGTTCGCCTTTGCCTCGCCCGAGATCAGAACGCCATAGATCGAATGAAAAAGCAGCGGGATAAAGATGCCGAATATCTCGATGAAAATGAGATACGGCATGTCATGGATATCCTGTACGTGTTTGTTGAAGCTCTTCGCGCCATTCATCGCCGCGGAGTTCGTGTACATGTGGACGAAGAAAAAAGCACCGAGCGGGACTATGCCGGTCAGTTGATGCAGTTTGCGCAGTAAAAACGTATTGCTAAATCGAATGGCCATGTCTAACGCAACATTTAACTCGGAACAGAATCGAGACAAATCCTTTAATCTAAATATATACCGGACACTCGCAAAATCAACCAGGCAATGAGCAGCAACGGGAAAAGAACCGCGGATACGGCCCCCACGTAGGTTAGAGCCGACGCGATGATCCAGAATAGGAATGCTGCGCGATCTCCTACCGTCGACGGCCGCGTTTCCGAATTTAGCTTAAGCCGGTTCCGGAATTCACCAACTCGGCCCTCCAATAATTCATCACTGAACTCGGTAGCGTACAGATTCAGGGTTCTTCGCCCCCGCATGAATCCGCGATAGACGCCTCGTGGATTGACCACCAATCCTTGAGCGACGTTCATCAGATCAAGGAGCCAACCGGCGTAATAACTCTTCAGCCCGCCGGCACCGATCTCCCATGCAGAGATCTCTGCCTCGCCGCGCCAGGTCGTGGGATACTCCGTAAGTACGTGGTGCAAGTCATGAAGCTTCACAGCCTCGCAACGTCCCTCGGTGTTTGGCAGCCAGATCGGCAGCCGCCAAACTTTGACCTTGATCCACCGCTCCGAATAGCCGCCGTCAGCGCCAAAATTGTTCAGACGAAAGTACAACGCCCGGGCCTCTCGCAATGTCATGTCTGGCGGGTAGGTCATGTTAAGCCATATATCTTTATCAACCGCGCTACCCAATTATATCTCTGCGTTCTTATAAGATAAAATGAATAAGCTTGCGAAATTAGGTAAGAAATATTTATATATTCTAAATGCACGTCGAAACATTAAAGGTATTCTGCGACCTCGTTGACCTTCAGAGCTTCTCTCTGGCCGCCGAGCGTAATTTTATCACTCAGTCGGCGGTCAGCCAGCAGATCAAGGCGCTTGAGGACAAGTTCAAACGCCGACTGCTTGAACGCGTCCGCGGTCGCCGCGAAGTAAAGCTGACGGCCGCAGGCGAAGTGTTTTATCGCGAGGCCAAATCGGTTCTCACCGCCTACGACCAGCTTCAGGAAAGCTTGATGGGATTGGTCGGTAAGATCGGCGGGACGGTTAAGGTCGCGACAGTGTACAGCGTCGGACTGCACGAGCTGCCGCAAAAGGTGGGCGAGTTCATGTCAAAGTTTCCGTCGGCAAAGATCGATCTCGAATATTCGCGGACTACACGCGTCGTGCGCGATGTCCTGAACGGCTCGGTCGAGCTCGGTGTACTCGCTTTTCCCGAACCGAAACGCGGCCTGACCCTCACTCAGATGCCGGCGAACCGGCTAGTCCTTGTCTGTCCTCCCGATCATAAATTCGCAAAGAAGAAACAGGTGCGGGCCAAGGACCTTAACGGACTCGACATGGTACTTTTCGAACGTGACACACCCACCCGGAAAGCCACCGACAAGATACTGAAGGCTCACGGCGTCGAGGTTAAGAAGGTCGCCGAATTCGACAACATCGAAACGATAAAACGCGCCGTTCAGGTGGGATTCGGCCTGGCGATCGTGCCGCTCCCGTCGGTAGTCGAAGAGCAGCGATCCGGTCAGCTCGCCGTGCTGAAGCTGGCCGAAAAAGATTGGGTACGGCCCGTCGGAATAATTCACAGAACCGACAGAAGCCTTTCGCTCGCCGCTAAGAAATTCGTGCAGCTACTCGAGTCTTCGAACTAGATCGAAGGTTCCGTCTTGCTGCCGCGGCGGGTAGTGGGTCAGTTTTAATTCGGTGGCTTTCGTTTGGACGTCGCTCGATTTCTTCTCCGATGAATTACCTCCAGCTTTAGCTGGAGGTAACGGCGTCAAAGGCAGAGCGGCTTCAGCCGAATCGAAAAGCCGCTACTTTCCGATCAGTTTTTGCTAAAGCTTTTCGGAAACGGAAGTGTCATGTTTCTCGGACTGTCGTCCGCGACGCTCTTTGCCTTGTCATACACGCCCGCCTCTTTGCTCAACGTAGAAGCGACTTCCGTCAAGTTTCATCAGGCTGATGAGCTCGCAAACTTCGACATACAAGCGGACAGATCGCCGGTTCGGTTGAAAAACTGCGAGTTATGCGTGGGCCGTTGAGGACGAAGACGAAATGGAAGGCCAGCAATGGTCTTAATCGGAATTGATAAATGTCAGTGGAGAGGTCGGCGACATGCCGTTGAGTGCGTTGCGGAGTAGTGGGACCAGGCCTTCGGCTTCCATGTATTCGCGGCCGAGTAGCCGGCGGAAGCGTTTTTCTTTTGTCTCGCCAGTCAATTCTTTCAACATCCCGCGGAAAAACGCGTTCACGATCTCCGGGGCGAACTGCTTACCCGAATTGCGCTGAAGATCGTCAAAAACCTCGCTTGCGGGTCGACGCCGTTTGTATGGCCGGTCGGTCGTCATCGCGTCGAACGAATCGGCGAGGTTCACGACCTTTGCGATATACGGAATGTTGCGGTCGTAGAGCCCGTCGGGGTAGCCGCGGCCGTCAAGACGTTCGTGGTGATATTTGGCGGCGAGCGGAACGTCGGCGTACGGGTGATGTATCGGCAAAAGTATCTCGTAGCCGACAGCCGGATGACGATTGAGCTCAGCGGACTCCTTCGCATTGATGCGATAGGGCGCGTTGATTATCTTTCGCTCGACGGTAAGCTTCCCGACGTCGTGTAGGTAACCGGCGACCGCCGCACCCTCGACCTCGTCATCGCCCCAACCAAGCTCGACACCGATGATCTCGGAATACTTCCCGACGCGCACCGAATGCCCCTCGGTATATCTGTCTTTGCAATCGATGGCCGCGGCAAACGCCCGCACCGTGTCTTTATAGGTCGTCTTCAACCCGTCGTAAAGCGTCCGGTTCTCATCGGCCTGGCGTTCGAGATCCGCGAGCATATTTCGCTGTGCGATGGCTACGCCGATATGGCGGCCCATCGCCGAGATGATGTCGCGATCGTAACTGGAGTAAGGTTCGCCCGTCGCCTTTTCGCCAAGCAGTAGGATGCCGACCATCTCATCACGGATCACGAGCGGCATCAGCAACTCGATGCGGGTTCGGCTGAGGCTGTTGTCGTAAACCTGCACGAACGGCAGAACGTGTGCCTGAGAAACCTCGATGGGGTAGAGCCCGTTCACGAGAAACTGCCGCTCGTCTTCGTGGCAGAGCGCCAGCGAAAGCGGAAACTCATCACCCAGACCGCGGGCCGCGGCCAACTGCATCGAATGGTCAAATCGTGAGTAGCGCGCAACACCGCCGCGCATTATCGCGATCGACCCGAGAAGCAGATGCAGCGACGTCCGCATCGTCTCGTGAAAATCGTTACGGCTGGCGACTTCCTGCCCGAGCTCCGCAAGCGCACCGAATGTATGAATGAGCTTGCTCTTAGTCTCGGACATCTGCCGAAAGTTTGTAGTTTTGAACTCTTGTATTTTCACTTGGTGAATAGTAAATAGTGAATAGTGAATCGTTAATCGTTAATCGTTAATCGTTAATCGTGAATCGTTAAGTCGGACGCTTTAGGTATTTCGC
>JBKKAS010000219.1:0-5667 GCA_046714595.1 Pyrinomonadaceae bacterium
CAACGTGGTCATTATCCCGTCACCAACCAGACTCTTGAGCGGAAGTATCATGTGTCCGGATTGTTCCCCGCCCAGCTCCGAACCGGTCCTTAGCAACTCGTCGAGCACGTATTTGTCCCCGACCGGAGTACGGATCAGCTTTAGCCCGACGGATGCCAACGCGATCTCGAGACCAATGTTGCTCATCACCGTTGCGACAACGGTCCTGTTCGACAGCTGACCTTTGTCGCGCAGAAACTGGGCCATGATCCAAAGCGTCGCGTCACCGTCAACGATGCTTCCCTTCTCATCAACAAACAGTGCCCGATCCGCATCCCCATCGAATGCCACTCCAAAATCTACATTCTCCTCGATGACCTTTTCACGAAGGAGCTCGAGATGAAGTGATCCGCAATCTTTGTTGATATTACGTCCATCCGGTCGATCGTTAAGCGCAATGACAAATGCTCCCAAGTGCGCGAAAAGCGTCGGGGCGAGGTGCGACGCAGCTCCGTTCGCACAGTCGACGACCATCCGCATTCCACCGAGGTCGAGGCCGCCAAATTCTCGTCTCAGATGATCGGTATATGCAGTCTGAAATTCCTCGGCTTTCGAATCGTCGACCTCGCCGCCGCCGGACGTCCCGTTCGACGAGAGCGAGGCGTAAATATCCTTCTCAATTGCGCTCTCAGCTTCCTCACCGACCTTTTTTCCCTCGGGAGAAAAGATCTTTATTCCGTTGTCAGCATATGGATTGTGCGAGGCGCTGATAACGATCCCGGCGTCGAAACCGAAATGCCTCGTAATGAAAGCGACACCCGGGGTCGTGATGACGGCAGCCGACTGACACTTTGCTCCTTCAACGGCGGCCCCGGCGTGCAGCGCCGCTTCAATCCATTGGCCGGATTCGCGTGTGTCCCGGCCGCTTACGAACCGCGGTTCGCGTCCGAGTTTCGCCGAGTACTGGCGGGCAAGTGAACGGCCGATGCTGTGGACTGTTGTTTCGTCGAGCGGGAACTCTCCGGCAAGTGCTCGAATCCCATCAGTGCCAAAAAGCTTCTTCATAAAATATCGATGGACCGGCTTTCCAGTTTTATACGGTAAATCGCGCACTAGACGAACGCAACTGCGGCATAACTTATCTTTGTAGTTTATATAAATGAACGTTTTTAATTTGACAACCTTTTGATTCCTGAGCGAATCTGTAATTAAGCGGGCTCTCCATAGCTCGCACCGCACGACACCCAAACGTTAGTAAAACCCGAACTGCAATTCTATGACAACCAGGTTTTTGTTCGCAGCAGCATTTGTCTTCTCCATCGGTCTTTCGGCATTATCCCAATCGCCGGTGGAACCCACGCCGACACCGATGAAGGTCGTGATCACGAATTCGATGCCGGAGATAAAAGCGCCCGCGACGCGGCCGCGAGTGACTCCCACGCCGATCATTGTCGGCGGCTCCGAAAAGATCTCGGGACCATCCGCTAATCCGGAATCTGCGCCTGTGGCCAACGCGAACCCATCGACGGCGGGAACGTCGTCACCGAGGACTCTCAGTTTCGGCCAGATCAAAAGCAAGATCGCCGAGGCCAAGCGACAGTTGCAAAGCCGTCCACTCGCGACGGCGTTGGTCGAAGGAACCACTCCCACGGATTATGTGCGTGTCGCGTTTCAGAATGCGAAAACGGGCGCTATCGATTACTTCGTCCTGAACAAAGAAGCTTTCCTCTCGATCGAAAGCGAAAAAGTAGTTTCGTCGGAAAACGGGCGGCAGTTGCGTATACGGACGATTCGCGGAAACGGTGTCAACACGCCGATCGCCGTGACGGACGAGACGGGTGAGACGCAGCTTCCGCTTATGGTGCAATACCCGGTCGTCAGGAGCGGGAAGTACATGGAAACGGCTTATTACATGTCCACGCATCCGGGACTGGTCACGCCGGAGGTGGTTAATGCGGGACGATACTATGTTCGGAATGTGATCGAGATCGCACGCGATAGGCTGCGTGAAAAAGGAATTATTATCCAGCCTAAACTGGCGGATATCGCCGAGCGGCTTGCCACCGTCGAACACGTTGACCACATACGGTTTCGCACTGAGTATCATCCGAACATTTTCAACGACATCTTCACGCTCTACGCGTTGAACGAGGGTCAGACTTACCGGTACTCAGTGAGTTCCGCCGGTGCCGGCGGTATGGTGCAGATGATCCCGTCAACTTATCGCATGGTCCGGTCGTGGCATCCGAACGTTCCGCTGATCCCGGATTTTGTCGAGGGAATGCGAAATCATGTTAACGCTACGACCGCGATGTTGCTTTACATGCAGCGGACCTGGACTGATCTCATCGCGAGCCCGACGGTCGCCACCGCGTTTTCAAACGGCATGGCAACACAGGCACAGTTGATGGCCGCGGGTTATAACTCAAATCCGGCGCGGCTCGCAGGTTACATCAATCGTGGTGGCGAAAACTGGACGGGATTGATCCCGCGTGAGACAAAGGTCTATCTGCAGATCTACGCGTCGATCGAGCGGCATGTGCCGATGACACCGCGAACGAAGTAGACAAGCTATCGGATAAAAGATTGGGCGGCCTTGTGCCGCCTTTTTTCATTCGTCCGGGAGTTTTTCTTCGACGGTCTCAGCCCCGACTCTCGCCACTTCTTCTCGCACATCCTCAAAACTCTTCGTAACCAAAGTCTCGCCGAGAAAAAAAGGATTATTAGTGACCTCGAAAACGGCGAAAGGCGGCGGCTCGAAACGCTCCAGGTCGTCACCGTTGTCGAACTCAACGCGTGCCATGTTCAGACCCCAGAGCGTTCCAAGAAATACGTCGAACGCAAAATTCCGGTGGTCGAATTCATGAAAGTAGCGATTCTTGCGGATCTCCGAGCCTTCGAAGATCCGGAATTGCTCATACTCAATGTCGTTCAGGTAGATCTCGCCAAACTTTATTGCAGAAAGCAAATTTTCCGCCGCCGGAAACCTCTGCTGCAGAATTCTGGTCCACGACGAGGTTTCAGGACTGCGAACCGACCGCAGCCGCAGACGCGTGCCGGCGATGTAGTTGTCGAAGATCTGGATATGCGCACTCGCCCGCGTGAGTGGTTCAGGAAGTCCTTCGAGAAGGAACGTGCGATGCATCTCCGTCCGATTGGTTTTGTCCATCTTCTTTCGATTTATTATACTTTGGACTTTGATTTCGGAAGGAAACGAATATGCAATTTAAAACAATTCTTTTGACGTTTGTTATTGGTTTGGGAATAGTGATGGCCGGATGCGGAGGCACTGATGTGTCGGTGAACGTTGCGAATACCGCCGCCAATACGAACGTTTACACTCCCGCCACGAACGCAGGCCTCGGGACGACGAAGAAACCGGAAGCGGCAACCGCTAACAACGCGCAGACGCTGGCACCAATCGTCCACGCATACTATGACGCCCTCAAAAAGAAGGACGACGCCGCGGTGAGAAAGGTCATGCAGAGCGAATTCATCCGGTCCGTAGAAAAGGACATGAAGGACGAAAAGAAATCGAATCTGGCTGCATACTTGGCAGAAACCGATCAAATTCCCGAGAAGGGGATGGAAGTAAGGAACGAGAAGATCGACGGGGATCGTGGTGTTGCCGAAGTCCGCGGTGGAGTTTATGTAAACTGGACGCCGACGGTTTTTGTAAAAGAGGGCGGCGTCTGGAAGATCTCGAATGAAGCCCCGAAACTAAATAATTAATCGGGCGGTTCTGAATTAGACACCGCCCGCCGCTCCTGCTGTTTGCGTTTTAGTTTGCAGTACCCTTGGCTTCGCCCGGCTGATACGGCGGCAGGATCACTCTTGCCGCCTTTTCCTTTTTCAACCCGAGCGCCCAATCGGCCTGCATAAGCGTGTGTATGTCACGCGTCCCTTCGTAGATGACAGCCGCTTTGCAGTTTCGCAAATAACGCTCTACCGGATAATCGTTCGTGTAGCCGTTCGCACCGTGGACCTCGATCGCCATCGACGCCGCCGTTTCCGAGCGAATCGTCGCCTGCCATTTCGCGAGACTCGCCGCCCTGGCCGACGGCAATCCCTCGTTCTTTAAATAGCCGCACTTCAGCCACAGCAAACGGGACATTTGATAATCCGCTTCCATGTTGGCGATCTTCTGTTTGACGAGCTGGAAGTTGCCGATCGTCTGGCCCTGCACCTCGCGTGTATTTGCGTACGCGACCGAGGCATCACGCGATGCGCGGATCACACCGGTCGCACCCGATGCGACGGTGTACCGGCCATTCTCAAGCGAGAACATCGCTATCTTGAATCCTTCACCTTCCTCGCCAAGCATGTTCTCTTTCGTTACGCGAACATCCTGAAGTGAAAAGTATCCGGTGTTGCCGGCGCGAATGCCGAGCTTGCCGTGCAATGTTCCGCTCGTGAATCCGGGCATAGATCGTTCGACAATAAAACAGCTAAGGCCGGTGTGATCGCGCACTTTTTGTTTTTCGAGATCGGTCCAGCAAAAGAAAAGAAAATGGTCTGCTACATCGCCGAGCGAGATCCACATCTTCTCGCCGTTCAGGATCCAGTCGTCGCCGTCGCGTCGTGCATTCGACCGCATACCGACAACGTCCGATCCGGCATTCGGTTCGGTCAGACCGAACGTCGCGATCTTCTCGCCCTTCGCTTGCGGTTCTAGATATTTTTGTTTCTGCTCTTCGGTGCCCCAGCTAAAGATACTCAAGCTATTCAACCCGACGTGCACCGACATGGCGACGCGCAAAAAGGTGTCGCACGCCTCGAGTTCCTCGCACACCAGTCCGAGCGAAATATAGTCGAAGCCCGCACCGCCATACTGCTCGGGGATGCACACGCCCATTAATCCGAGCTCGGCCATTTTGTCGAAAACGGAACGTTCGAAATGGGACTTCTCGTCCCATTCTTTGATGTACGGCGCAACTTCGCCCGCACAAAACTCGCGGACGGTCTTCTGCAAAGCCAGGTGTTCTTCGGTTAATTCAAAATCGATCACGGTGGTTGATTTACCTCGTTAAATAGTTGTGTATGTTAAAATTCTGATCGTAAATCCGAATCAGCAGTTTAGCATTTTCATAAAACTTACGCGAAGCTTATACATCCTCTTTGCGAACTCAGCGAGCTTTGCGTGATATCAGCTTTTTTAACGCAAAGCTCGCTGAGTTCGCAAAGAAAGCAGTCACAAATCCTCGAATGTTGATATGAAGAGAATTGCGATTTTTATCTTGTTGATCACTTGTGCCGCAGGAGCCGGTGCGCAAAATCGGTCCCGCGAGCCAATTCCCGTAATGCCCAAGCTTCTTACTCAACGCGAGCAGGCGGACGTGCGGGAGCAATGGCTCGTGAAACGCCTCGGATCTCTACTGCTACCGATGATGAAGCGGCACGGCATCGAGATGTGGATCGTGGTGAACGAGGAATTCCATAGCGATCCGGTTACTCCGCACATCGTTCCGCCGGTACCGATAGTCGGACGTCGGGACCTGTTTATCTTTATCGACCGTGGTGAGCGAATCGAGCGTGTTGCTATGCTTCGCTACGCCGAAGAGCGATTGAAGAATCATTACTCGATGATGCTGCCGGCTCGTGACAAGTTTGGCGAAACGCTTAGGAAACTGGTTGACGACAGAGATCCGAAAACGATCGCACTCAACATGGGTGGGACGCGCGGCCAAC
>JBKKAS010000220.1:0-4404 GCA_046714595.1 Pyrinomonadaceae bacterium
GAGCAATAGACGCGGAGCAAAGGCAGATCGGTGCGGCCGCTCATGCCCTGCTCACGAATGTCGAGATTCGCCCGCTCGCGCGCGGCGGCGATCGCATGCATCGTCGAGACTGAAGCAGTGTCGTAAATGATCCCTTCGAAATGTTCGGGTAGATCCATCATCTGCCGCAGCCAGTCGAGCACGACATCCTCAAGCTCGGTCGACGCCGGCGACGTCCGCCACAGCATGGCCTTCATATCGAACGCGGCCGTGAGCATCTCGCCGAAAACGCCGACCGACGATGTCGATGTCGAGAATAAGCCGTGGAAATTTGGATGGTTCCAGTGCGTAACGGCAGGCAGGATCAACCGGTCGACATCCTTCAGCACCTCGCCGAAATCTTCGCCGTGTTCCGGCGCTGATCGAGGCAAACCGTTCTTAAGCCAGTCGGGCTCGATCTGCGAGAGCACCGGAAACTCCTCGATGTGATCGAAGTAATTCGCTATCCAGTCGACGACCTCATAGCCATAGCGCCTAAAGTCTTCAGCGGGCATATCACCCGTCTTTGTTGGGGTTAAGCTCATAGTTTTGTCCGCGATTTTATCCGATACTTACTCGACATGCCACCCGAATCGGGTATAATGCGAGTTTGTAAACAGAGTTCGCTGAAGCGTTTTCCCCTTACGCCCGTAAACTTGAAACGGCCCGCGGCGTATTATTTTTAGCGATATGTTGCGATCCTCCAACAAGCAAATTTTTTCCGAGAGGTATATATGACCAGAGTTTTTTTAGCATTCAGTTTGGTTGTTTCGGTTTTCCTGTCCTTCGCATGCGTTCAGAAAGGCGGCAACGGGACGACGGCGGAAACGGGCAATACGATCAGGATCGGAGTCTACGGTGACACGACCGGCGCGACCTCGAGTTTTGGCGTATCCACAAAGAACGGGATCGATCTGGCCTTTTCCGAAATTAACGCCGCCGGCGGCGTGAATGGGAAGAAGCTGGAAATGGTTTTTGAGGACGACCAGGGAACGCCTGAAAAAGCCAAAACGGTCATTTCCAAATTGATCAATCAGGACAGGGTCGTTGCGGTCCTCGGTGAAGTTGCGTCCTCAAATTCGCTGGCCGCCGCTCCGGTCGCGCAGGAGGCAAAGATCCCGATGATCACGCCTTCGTCAACAAATCCGAAGGTAACCGAAGTCGGAGATTACATCTCGCGTGTCTGCTTCATCGACCCGTTCCAGGGCTCGGTCATGGCAAAGTTCGCGGTCAATACGCTGAAGGCGAAAACCGCCGCCATTCTCGGCGACAACAGCTCGGATTACAGCAAGGGTTTGACACAATTTTTCGAGCAGGAATTCACAAAGCTCGGCGGAACCGTCATTACCAAGCAGACCTACGCGCAGAAGGATCAGGATTTCAAAGCGCAATTGACTCAGATGCGTGACCAGAAGCCGGATGTCATTTACATTCCCGGTTATTATGGCGAAGTCGCGATCATCGCAAGGCAGGCTCGCGAGCTTGGCATGAACCAACCGCTTCTCGGTGGTGACGGTTGGGATTCGCCCGAACTATGGAAACTTGGCGGCGACGCATTGAAGAACGCGTACATTTCAAATCACTATTCGGCCGATAATCCTGCACCCGAAATTCAGAACTTTGTAAAAAATTATGCGGCAAAATTCGGCGTCGCGCCGGATTCGTTGGCGGCTCTGGCTTACGACGCGGCGAAGGTTTTAGCCGACGCGATCAAACGTGCCGGCGGAACCGACAGCGTAAAATTGAAAGAAGCGATCAACTCGACAAAGGGTTTTGCGGGGGTTACCGGGACCATCACGCTCGACGCCACCCGCAATGCTGTTAAGCCCGCGGTGGTATTGGAGCTGACACCGGCGCAAAGCAAATTTACTTTCAAAGAGACTATCTATCCCGAAGGAATGACGCCGCCCGCGGCGAATACTTCGGCGAATACGAATACCGCCGCTAACACGAATACGACGGCGGCCGGAAATACGAATACGACCGCGAACGTAAATTCAAACGCCACACGATAAGTTTCGAGTTTCGAGTTTCTGAGTTTCGAGTTCGAGGGCGGGTAACCGCCTTCCAACTCTGAACTCTAAACTCAGAACTCTCAACTTAGAATTATGGACACATTTGTTCAGCAGCTCATCAACGGCCTGACCATCGGTTCGATCTATGCGCTGATCGCGCTTGGATACACGATGGTGTACGGCATTCTCCGCCTGATAAATTTCGCCCACGGCGATATTTATATGGTCGGTGCGTACGCCGGGTTCATGCTTGCAGTTGCACTGGGGTTTTCCGCGGAACCATCCGCGTTCGGATTCGCCGTAACGCTCATCGGCGCGATGGCGATAGCGGCGGCGATCGGGATGGCGATCGAGCGATTCGCCTATCGCCCCGTACGAAAGTATTCAAAAATGACGACGCTGATAACGGCGATCGGCATGTCGCTTTTGATCGAGTATCTTTTCATTTTTATTTTTTCGCCGACGCCGCGATCGTTTCCGCAGCTTTTGCCCGTCGGAAGCGTTACGCTTTTCGGGAACGCCACAATATCCACGTCCCAGATTCTCATCTTTGTAGTTTCGCTTCTTCTGATGGGGCTTCTTCAATGGATCATCTTTAAGACAAAGATGGGTAAGGCGATGCGGGCAGTTTCGTTTAATCTGAACTCGGCGAAACTGATGGGCATCAACACCGATTTCGTCATCGCGTTTACCTTCGCGCTCGGATCGGCACTTGCCGCGGCGGGTGGTGTTCTGACCGCGCAATACAATCCGAAGATCGATCCGCTGATGGGGATCATGACGGGTTTGAAAGCGTTCGTCGCCGCCGTGCTTGGCGGCATCGGAAATATTCCCGGCGCCGTTCTCGGCGGATTATTGATCGGCGCGGCGGAGACCCTGGTCGTCGGATACGGCGGCTACGTCGGGATACCGTCTACGTATCGAGACGCGGTTGCATTCGCGATTTTAATCATCGTGCTTCTCGTTCGCCCCGCCGGACTGCTGGGATCGAACGTGCAGGAGAAAGTCTGACGATTTGGGATTTGGGATTTGGGATTTCGGATTGCAAGACGACTAGCAACGAAATCCCAAATCCCAAATCCCAAATCCCAAATAAAAAAATGTCTTCGTGGGTTAAAAGTTTTATTTATGCAGCGATCGCCATCGCGGTGCTGTATGTGTTGAACGCGATGATGAGCGCCACCGGATTTTTTGGCGTCGGCGTCAACGATTATCAGGGACGCCTGCTCGTTTTTATCGCGATCAACATCATTCTCGCCACATCGCTGAACCTTATAAACGGGTTTACCGGGCAATTCTCCATCGGGCATGCGGGCTTTATGGCAGTCGGCGCGTATGCGTCTGCGTATTTTTCGAACACGTACGGCCAAGCGCTGGTCAACTCGCTCGCTTTCCTTGGCGACACGGTTGCGACGAGCGTTGTTCTGCTGATCGCGGTCGCGATCGGCGCGCTCGTCGCGGCGTTGATGGGTTTGATCGTCGGCATCCCGAGTCTGCGTTTGAAGGGTGATTATCTTGCGATTGTTACGCTCGGATTCGCTGAGATCATCCGCATCGTCATCTTGAACATTGACGCCGTGGGCGGTGCGACCGGATACCAGGTTCCGGGTTACGCGAATTTTCTCTGGATCGGAATTTTCACGATCATCACCGTCGTCGTGATCCACAACATCGTCAAATCGGACACCGGCCGCGCATTAGTCTCGATACGCGAGGATGAGCTTGCGGCCGAGGCGATGGGCGTAAACACCACGCGATACAAGGTAACGTCGTTCGTCATCGGGTCGGCGTTCGCGGGTATCGCGGGCGTGCTGTTCGCGCACTACAATAAATTTCTGCACACGAACGATTTTCAATTCATCAGATCGTTCGAGATCATCATCATGATCGTCATCGGCGGAATGGGTTCGATGACCGGTGCCATTCTAGGAGCGATCATCGTTACGCTGCTGCCCGAAGTTTTGCGCCAGCTACCCGATATTCAGATCGGAGCAACGACATTCAAATTCGCCGATCTCAGACTCGTGATCTTTGCGTTGATCCTGATCCTCACGATGATCATTCGACCGCAGGGAATCCTGGGAACTGCCGAGATCGGGACCTTCCTCAAACGGTTCAGGCGAGCGAATAAGGACACCGGAGGTTTGACATAGATGGCCGACGGCAACGGAAATCGAGCTGTCCTCACGACCGACAAAGCCACGATTCGATTCGGCGGCCTTATCGCCGTGAACGAGCTCGATATGGACGTTCGTCAGGGTGAGATCTACGGTCTCATCGGTCCGAACGGAGCTGGCAAGACAACGATCTTCAATCTTCTGACAGGTGTCTACGAGCCGACGTCCGGCGACATCCGTATCATGGGAACGCG
>JBKKAS010000221.1:0-3925 GCA_046714595.1 Pyrinomonadaceae bacterium
GCCCGATGTTGAAGGACTCAGGATTGAAGGTCGGTGAGGTGGCGAACGTTGATATGGAATTTGACCCACGGTCGCGCGATGTTCTGCCGCCGCCGGCACTTGCCGCGGCGATTCAAAAAGACAAACAAGCGAAAGCGTCTTTTGCCAAACTTACGCCTTCACGTCAGAAAGAGATCCTTCGTTACATCGGATCACTTAAGACCCAGCAGGCAATAGACAAGAATGTTGAGCGGATCATCAGCCACCTTCGCGGTGAGAAAACCGACCACGTTCTGACCCGCCATAGAAAGTAAAGTTGATTTGCCGAACAAAGCCGCTTTTTGTAGCCTTAGTCTTTCTGTTTTTGTTGTGAACGAATTACCAATAGGCATTTTCGATTCGGGCGTCGGTGGTTTGACGGTCTACCGCGCTTTGCACGACCGTCTGCCGAACGAGCACTTCGTATATCTCGGCGATACGGCCAGGGTTCCATACGGGACGAAATCACTGGCAACCGTCGAGCGCTACGCCATCGAGAACTCTGAGTTTCTGGCGTCGCTGGGTATCAAATTGCTTGTCGTCGCGTGTAACACGGCATCGGCGCTCGCACTTCCGAAAATTCGGGAGCGGATCGGACTGGATGTTGTCGGCGTTATCGGCCCGGGCGGACGCAAAGCCGTCGCCAAAACTTCCAGCGAATCAAATCCGCGGATAGCGGTGATTGCGACCGAGGCGACCATCGCGAGCAACGCGTACACCGATGCGATACGTCGCGCATCACCGGGCGCCGAAGTTTTTCAGGCCGCGTGCCCGCTGTTCGTACCTCTTGCCGAAGAAGGCTGGACGGCTGTGGAAGAAACCTTTTCAATAGCGGAAAAGTATCTGAAGGAAGTTCGTCGGTTCGATCCACACTCGCTCGTGCTCGGCTGCACGCACTATCCGATCCTGCGCGAGGTCATCAAAAAAACCGTCGGCGAACATGTTAAGCTTGTTGACTCAGGCGAAGCGACGGCGGAAGAGGTGGAACGTTTGCTGGCGGACAAAAGGCTATCAAATCCGAACACGGTGTCGGGTTTGCGACAACTCTGCGACGACCTTGACCACTTTTATGTGACCGACGCTGCCGAGCGCTTCGCAAAGGTCGCCGAACGGTTTCTAGGTACGACGCCGAATAAGCTTGAGGCGATAGAAGTTTATGGTGGAGACAGGCTAGTGACGAGTGACAAGTGATAAGCGACAAGTGAAAAAGTAGCGCGTCCGAAACTCTTCTGCCTTGCTCGTCACTTGTCACTTGTCACTTGTAACTGAGAAATTATGACATTCATAAGACCTGACGGGCGGGCCGTCGATCAGATACGCAACTCGAAGATAACACCGAATATCTCGCCCTATGCCGAAGGCTCGGCGCTCGTCGAAATCGGCGGAACGAAAGTCATCTGTACGGCTAGTGTCGAGGACCGCGTGCCGCTGTTCTTGCGCAATAAGGGCGTCGGCTGGGTAACCGCCGAATACGCCATGCTTCCGCGAGCGACGAATACGCGAACGCAGCGCGAGACCCAGCGGCCGTCGGGACGCACGCAAGAGGTCCAGCGGCTGATCGGCCGAAGCCTGCGGGCCGTAGTCGATACAAAACTTCTCGGCGAGCGGCAGATCTTTATCGATTGCGATGTTATCCAGGCCGACGGCGGAACGCGGTGCGCGTCCATCACCGGCGCGTACGTTGCGCTCGCGCTCGCATGCCGAAAGTTGGTCAAGAATTCGCTCGTTAAGGTCTCGCCTCTTCGGAGCGAGGTTGCCGCGGTAAGCGTAGGTATCTGCGAAGGCACTCCGATCCTCGATCTCGCGTACGCCGAAGATTCGAATGCGGAAGTCGACATGAACATCGTCTGCACGGGTGCCGGAAAGTTTATCGAGATCCAGGGAACCGCAGAGCGCGAACCGTTTACGCGCGAACAGATGAACGAGATGCTCGCGATGGCCGAAAAGGGTATCAACGAATTGTTCGTGATACAGAGAAACGCGCTTAACTAATAGGATATGAGCGAAAAACAATTCGAAGGGAAATCTGCGATCGTAACCGGAGCGACGCGCGGTATCGGAAAGGCGATCGCAGCGGAGTTGGCCAGACGCGGGTGCAATGTCGCATTCAACTATTCGAAGAGTGCGGACGAGGCGGAGAAGCTAAAGACCGAGCTCGAGGGCCTGGGCGTAAAGGCGTGTGCCGCACAGTGTGATGTTGCGAACACGGCTGCAGCCGGTGAGTTTGTTGGACAGGTTAAAGAGGCGTTCGGTACGGTCGACTATCTCATCAACAATGCCGGCATAACGCGCGACCAATTGATCCTTCGAATGAAGGAGGAAGATTGGGACGCCGTCATCGACACGAACCTGAAAGGCGCCTGGAATTTTTCAAAACACGTGCTGCGTCCGATGCTGCGCAATGAGAATGGCGGATCGATCCTCAACATCACCTCGATCAGCGGCGTTGTCGGGATGCTCGGGCAGTCGAACTACTCGGCATCGAAAGCCGGAATGATCGGACTCACGAAATCGCTTGCGAAAGAAGTTGGGAGCAAGAAGATCACCGTCAACGCATTAGCGCTCGGACTCATCGAGACCGATATGTCGGCGGAGATGAACGCCGAGTATCGCGAAAAGTTTCTCTCGATGGTCCCGCTCGGCAGGCTCGGCAATGTTCAGGAAGTGGCCGAGATAGCATGCTTCATGTTGTCGTCCTCGGCGGTTTACATCACCGGACAAGTCATCCAGGCCGATGGCGGCTTGGCGATGTAGTTTCTTGAGTTCTTCGTATGAGCACCCGTGAGATCCAGGACGAGAGCGAATCTCAGCGTCCAGATGAACGCTCCACACCGCTCGAGCCGAGCGGTCCCTTTCCGGTTTACACCTTCACGCTTCTCGGCTGTATTGCCGCTGTCTTCTTTACCCAGTTCTTAACGAGCAACGATCCGGAATTTTTCGCTGTCGATCGTTTCTCTGGCGTCTATGCCGGATTCGACAAGCGCGCTTTTCTAACCGCCCACGAGTATTGGCGGATCTTGACCGGTGCAACCATCCACTCTGGTGTCCTGCACGTAGCCATGAATTCCTATGCACTTTACAGCTTCGGCCGCTTGATGGAGGTGCTGTCCAACCGGGCCCATCTTTCTATTGTCTTCATTCTTTCGGCTCTCGGCGGTGGATTGCTCAGTTTGATCTTCAATCCTGACGCGATATCGGTCGGTGCGTCGGGCGGGATCGTGGGACTATTGAGCTACCTCGCGGTTTACGCATTCAAACGCCGGAAGTTCATTTCGGCCGAGTTCAGAAAGAGCCTCTTGATCAACATCGGTTTTATCCTCGTGTTTGGCCTTGTGCTGTTTAACATGATCGACAACTTCGGACACATTGGCGGCTTGATCGTCGGTGCGGTCTACGGGTACATCCAGATCCCGAGCGACGAGTATTTAGATCCGCGAGCGGCCGGTCGGGCGACACGACTTTTGGGACTGGCCGCGGTTGGTTTATATGTTTTGACCTCGATCCTCGCGATCCTTTTGCTCGTCAATGCCAGGTGAATAATGCCGAGAGTAAGAGTTCATCAGCACGTAAATCCGCTCTCTCCGTTCTACCGGCAGGCGCCCGAACCTGTCGATGTCGAAGGGATATTTGCAGAGCCCGACCGGCCGCTGCTGCTCGACCTCGGATCTGCCCGCGGACGTTTTATTTTGCGAATGGCGGAGGCTGAGCCGCTTTGGAATTATCTTGGTGTCGAGATCCGAAACCAGTTGGTTGACGAAGCGAATCGCATTGCGATCGAAGAAGGTCTGACAAATGTGCATTACGCGTTTTGTAACGCCATGCTCTGGCTGGGCAGATTGCTCGAGACTGTTCCGGCCGGTATCTTGCACGCGGTGACGATCCAGTTTCCCGATCCATGGTTTAAGAA
>JBKKAS010000222.1:0-10282 GCA_046714595.1 Pyrinomonadaceae bacterium
CTGTATGGGCGTGGAATTACCGACTTGATGGCAATCTCCTCAAAGATTCCTTTTTTTACAAAACGCCGTGGCTGAGCGCTAACGAAGGCCTTGGTTTCTTTCTCGTCACCTCGGCTATCGCCTTTGGCGCCGGCATGTTTCTGTTTTTCATATTCAATAGGTTCCGCGGCATTGTTGCGTGGGAAGCTGCGGCGGCCCTCATCGCGAGCGTCACCGGCGGTGCATTGGTCTGGCTTCTTCTCCAAAAGGTTTTTAATCCGGTCGCCTGGTCGGCCGCCCTTGGCCCACGTTTCGCCGCTTACGAATGGCAAGTTTATCAATGCTTGTCAGTGCCCGCTTTTTTGCTGATCGTCCTGATCGCAGCAACGATTTTCGTAGGGCTTTCGAGCAGGCAGGTGACCGACGAAGACCGCGAATGGCTTGCCCGCTACGGCGGTTGGGTTCTCATTCTGGGCTGCGTCTGGATTGCGCTCAATGCCTTGGTCCTGCTCGGCCCGTCGGTGCTTCAGTGGATGTTTCGGCCGCTGTTTGGCGAATCGAAAATTGATTGGAAAACGGTCTTCTCCCCAGACGAAGGCCTGGCGGCTGTACTTTCCGTGATCGTCGGTGTTGTCTCGGGCATCGTTTCGCTGGCCGGCGGATTTTCCAGCAAGTCTCTTGTCAGGGACGAACCTGTTAAGTCGCGCACCTCGAAATTTCTGGCTTGGGCTCCGCAGATCGCAGCGGTCGTATTTCTCGGTTTTATTCTTGCCGGTCTCGCTTTCTTGACGACGGCGTTTATTCAATACCTTGGCGACCCGCTCGCCACGACGCTATATCACGCCGCCGTGCTGCAAAATTCTACTCAGATCTGCTTGCTCGCCGTGTTCCTCGTTCTCGCCGCCGTCGGCTTTTTCATGGCCTGCTTTGTCAACGTGAATAAGTTCTCGCTGCACGGCGCATATCGCGACAGGCTGACGAGGGCCTATCTCGGCGCGTCGAATCCGGACCGGAACCAAAATACGTTCACGGGTTTTGATGATTCAGACAATCTCGAGCTGCACGCTCTCGAAGGACAGCGGCCATTTCACGTGATCAATGCGACCGTGAATCTGGTCGGCGGCAAGAACCTCGCTTGGCAAAACCGAAAGGCGGCGAGCTTTACGATGACGCCGCTGCATTGCGGCAGTTGGGCCGTCAAAGGCTTTCGGCGCTCAAAGGATTATTGTGTCAGCCACACGACCGGGAAAGCGCTGCGGCTGGGGACCGCGATGGCTATTTCGGGCGCCGCCGCGAACCCGAATATGGGCTATATGTCGTCGCCGGTCGTGACGTTTTTGATGTCGATGTTCAATATTCGTCTCGGCTGGTGGCTCGGCAACACCGGCCCGGCCGGTTCGGACATCCACTGGTTCGGACTCGGAAATCGTCGTTTTTTTGAAAAGGTGAGTCCGTCGATAGCCGTTTTTCCTCTGATCAACGAAACGCTTGGACGAACGGACGAGAGTAAACATTTTCTTAATGTCACGGATGGCGGACATTTTGAAAATCTCGGCCTTTACGAAATGATCCTTCGCCGCTGCAGATTGATAATTCTGAGCGATGGTGCTGCCGATCATGCGTTTAAATTCGGCGAGATCTCGAACGCAATTCAGAAATGCAAAGTCGACCTGGGCGTCGATATCAAATTTACAAAAGGGATAAAGATTGTTTCGCGCGACACCGACGTCGACGGAAAAAAGAAAGCCGTCAGATATGCGATAGCTGACATCACGTATCCCGAAAAAGTGGGCGGCGAACATCTGACCGGCAAACTGCTCTACACGCGACCCGCTTATTACGACGGTGATGAATATACTGACATCAAACATTACGCAGAGGCGAATACGAAATTTCCGCACCAGTCGACCGGCGACCAGATGTACGACGAAAAACAATTCGAAGCATATCGCGGCCTTGGCTTTTTTACGATGGAACAGATAATTAAGACGGAGGGCGATTCCGTGCTGGCAGATTTTCTGAAGTCGCTTTCTGAAGAGGCCTAATATTCAAGCTATCATCCCGGGTGCTACCTCAATCCCTGTCCGAACTGCTCAGTACCGAAACTGCCGATACCGTTCAAGCGAAAGCTGAAGACGAGCCGGTTTTCATTTCGGACACCCACGTTGAAAGTGTAGAACTGAACGGCAAGCGAACAGCAGTCGTAAGCATAGCCCGCCGTGTAAAGAGAACTGATCAGCGGCGAAAGCTGGGATGCCCGGCGGTTTTCAAAGTCAAAGAATAGAGAGGTGCCACCGTACGCGCCCTTGTCGCGATTGCCGAGAAAGATAGATGGACTCCACTGGGCTCCCCTCAACGTACCGGGTTCCTTTCCGTCCCTGTTCGCGTAGATCTGCAGCGAAGGAACAAGCTCGACCGCCCGCGTGTAATAAAACGTCTGAAACACTTTCAGGAACGGTGTGTCGTAGCCAACCGTTGTCGATGCGGCGCGTAAGCCGTCGCCGTGTAATCCCAGATCCACACGCGAGTTTACAAATACCGTCTTCTGGGGACGATAGGTCGCGTCGATATTCAGCGGCGACAACCTTCTCGGCACTCCGCCAAACGTGTAGAAACTCACCGCCGTTATCGGCTCGAGCTGGTTCCTGCGTCCGGGGATAAGCGCTCCGCCGAAAGTTTCGTCGAAAAAATACTTCCCGCGGACAGTGAGATTGAAGAGCTCGTACGGCTGCACCGACAATGGCTTGTCGTCGTCGGTATCGGTTTCGAGTAAAAGCTTTTGAGCCTCCTCGGTAACGGCCTCAGAATAGCGCCGCGTAAAGATCCGGTTTGTAACGCCAAATTCGATCTCATTGGTGTCCGTGATCGTATCGAGCTCGTCGATGCGAACTATTTTGTGAAAATTGTTGATGCCCTTGACGAAGCGGTAGGTCACAAAGGGTTCGATAACATGCCGAAATCTGAATGCGTCATTCTTGCCATAAAAGTTTTTGGCCAACGCAACGGGCCGAACATCAAACTGAAATTCGCCGTACTTGCGCAGGACATCGCTGCCGACGACCTGGCGCATGTCATTGAACGAATTTGAATAATATGTAACGCGGCCGCCGGCTGTCGCGGTGAAATTGACGTACTTGGTGTTTATCGGAAGCGTGACCTCCGGAAAGAAATCGATACGCTGACCGAAAAGGGGCGTGAACGTCGGATCGCTGCCGGTAGTCTGCTGATACAGCGCCAGATCGTCTACCTCTTCGCGTCTCGAAACGCCCTCGGCGCTTGATTGAAATGAGAAATACAGGGGCTTTAGAAACGAGATCATCGACGGCCGTTTCTCGAAATGTACGCTGGGTAAATTTCGCGATTTGATCCGGACGTTTGGAATTGAGATCACCTGCGACCGGGCGAGCAGATTCAGTTCGTAGTTGTCCCAGCTCTTGTTGATAAAAGCCTGCGAAAGCTCGATCGGCGAAATGATCTGTTGAATCCCGTCCGAGAAGACCTGACGGAAAGCGAGGTTCGACGTCAGTCGCACATCCGCCGCGGCGGTATATCCGTTGGAAAAGTAATGGACGCCCTCGGCATATATTATCGAGCCGCCCTGATCCGGTGTTTCCGGACTCGTGCTCGAACCAAAGATGCGATCCTTGACGGCGTAAAAACCGAAGTTAAAGAAAGAACGCGAATTCGCACGCGTGCGAAAGTCGAGGCCGTAACCGATGCCGCGTTGTGTATAGAGATCGCCCCTAAAGGTAACGTCGGCCGAACGGCCGAGGGTCTGAAAGTAGGCGCCCGAAAAACGAAAACCTTTGTTGCCTGAAAATCCGAAAGTCGGCGTCAGAAAGCCGGACTGGCGGTCGCGCTGCGCGATTGGGATAGTGGCATACGGCAGCGGAATAATTGGCACATCCTTCACGCGAAACTTCGCATTCTTCAGTTTCACCTTGTCGTTGATCTTGATCCGAGCTTCGTCCGCAGTGAACGACCACTTCGGCACGGCCTCTTCGCACGCCGTGAACTTCCCTTTCGTGACGACCAGTTCATCGAGCGACGTACGTTCGACCTTATCAGCCGTGAAATAGATCACCGTGCCGTCGTTTGTTTGATTTGTAAAACCGGTCGAATCTTCGAAGACACCCAGTTTTGTTTTCAGGTTCCAAACAGCGCGAGCTCCGGTTATCCGCTGATCGTCACCCTGGTCGAACACTACGCTGCCTTCGGCAATCATTTTGTTTTCGACCTCGTAGAGCGTGACCTTGTCGGCCTGCAAACGGTAGATCCCGTATCGCACGTCGACATTCCCGGTATACACCAGGATCCGCTTGCCTTCTTCCCCCTCTACCGTTTGTGTCTCGGAATAGACGACGACGTTACCGTCACTGCCCTCCTGTTCGACAATCTGCTTCGGGTTCTTTTTCGGCGCGGAAGTACTTTGTTCGGACGCAACGGGATTGATATTCGGTGTATCGGTAATCGGGTTTGCGACCTGACGTTCGACTGGATTCGTCTGCTGGGCGCCCGCCGGAATGCAAAGCAGACCAACAGCGGCGGTGAGAAGAATTGGAGCAAAAAACCGCATGGATCGATCCGGAGAGAATTCTCTTCGATGCTAACACGAAAGCAAATAAAGAATAAAACGTTGTGCTAGACTGATTTCTGTTTACGCTATGACGAAGCACACAATTCTGGTTGTTGAAGACGAAGAGCTGATGCGTTCGATACTTCGACAGCTCCTCGAAGACAGTGGCTATGAGGTCATCACTTCTGACAGCGCCGAATCGGCGCTTTCCGTCTTTGCAGAGAACGAGATCTCGGTAACCCTTACTGACATAAAGATGTCCGGAATGGACGGTATCGAATTACTTGACCGGATAAAAGGTATCGACCCTGACGCGCTGATAGTGATAATGACGGCGTATTCGTCCGTCGACTCCGCGGTCGCTGCCTTGCGAAAAGGCGCGTACGACTATGTGACCAAGCCCTTCGTCAATGAAGACCTCCTTCAGACGGTAAGGAACGCGATGCAGCAGCGCGAGCTTTTTCGGGAGAACCGTGCCCTCCGCCGGGAACTAAGCAGACAATATGCGTTCTCGGAGATTGTGGGCAAGAGCGACGCCCTGCAGAAAGTTTTTGTCCTCGTGCAAAAGGTGGCGGATACAAATGCGACCGTGTTGATCCAGGGCGAGAGCGGTACCGGAAAAGAGCTGATAGCCCGAGCCATCCATTTGAATAGCGGTCGGGCCGCTCAGCCGTTACTCGCCATAAATTGCGGTGCACTGCCCGAATCGATACTCGAGAGCGAATTGTTCGGTCACACTAAAGGTTCTTTCACCGGCGCCGTCGGCGACAAAAAAGGATTATTGCGATCGGCATCGGGCGGGACACTTTTTCTGGATGAGATCGGCGAGATGCCCCTCTCACTCCAGGTCAAGTTGCTACGTGCTTTGCAGGAACACGAAGTAACTCCGGTCGGTGCGTCGACACCGGTGCGATTCGACGCGAGGGTCGTCGCGGCGACCAACAAGGATCTCGACGGAGAAGTGAAGGCAAATCGTTTTCGCGAAGATCTGTTCTATCGCCTCAACGTTATCGAAATATCGATCCCGCCTCTACGCCAGCGGCTTGAAGACATTCCTCTGCTCGCCAAACATTTTGTGGCTAAGTCGGCGAAGAGCCAAAATGCGGTTGAAAAACCGATCAGCCGCGAAGCAGTATCGGCTTTGGTAAATTACAACTGGCCGGGGAATGTTCGTGAGCTCGAAAACGCCATCGAGCGGGCGTTCATCCTGAGCGGGGATGAGATCGATCTCGGTAGCCTGCCGGCTAAAGTGCGAGAGAGCGCGGCTCATTCCTATGGCTCGAATGACGATGAGGGTTTTCGGCCGACGCTGGACGAAATGGAGAGACGCTACCTGATCGACGTCTTAGGCAGCGTTGGTGACGACAAGGTAAAGGCGGCGAGCATTCTCGGCATCGACCTTTCGACACTCTATCGAAAGTTAAAACGTTACGAGGAGATCTGAAGGATGAAGTAGTCGGTGTTCTCGATCCGCGTGATCCTTCCCTTCGTGTAAGGCGGATTGAGGAACGGCTCGGCCGGATAAGCTAATCCTTTGATCGTGGATTCACCCGTTGTTTCACCTTGTGCGATCAGCTCAGCGGGATACCATGTTTCTACCGGGAGTGTTTCCGGCTTTGGCTGTCCGCCCCTTGCAACTTCGGTCGCCATTTTCGCGGCGTTCTCGGGTGAAAATCTAATGACGGCAACTAGACTCTTTTGGCTTGGATTTTCGTCCCAGGCGACTTCCTCCGGCTGGAAAGGAAGACGAACAAGCATCATCAGTTCTTCCACATTGTCGTTCGGCCCGGATACCGCGGCGTTACTCGAATTGTTTGCAACGGCATTGGATGCATTCCCGTTTCCGGCCGGCGAGGAACAGCCCGAGAGAATGTGACTTGCAAAAAGGAGAACTAGAACGGCTGCGAACCTTGGAGATTGCATTGGATAATTGTAAGTACAACCCAGGGGGATTGCAATTTTGGGCGCCGTTTGCGCGTTCCGGAATACGGCCAGTCAGAGTTTACGGATGAGAGTGATGCAGATATGCTCAGCCCGCTCGATCGGCGGTGGCGAACGCCATGTCGCCGACCTGTGTAATGCGCTGACCGGGCGCGGCCACGACATATTTGCCGCCGTCGATCCGGGGTCGCCGCTCCCACGTAACCTCTCCCAGCTTCATTCAACTAACATTGCGGAATTTCCACTGCGAAATGCGCTTGATATCTCAAGTGCAGTGCAGATCGGCAGGTTCGCGCGGAATAACAATGTCGAGTTGATCAGCGCCCACCTTGCAAAAGACTACCCGGTTGCGGCGGCGGCGGCGCTCATCGCGGGAATACCGTATGTCATCACCCGGCATGTCTTGTTTCGCATGAACCGGCTGCAAAGATCGCTTCTACGAAACGCGAAGTTTGTGATCGCGCCGTCGAATGCTGTCGCAGAAAGCCTCCGGCGGCAAAGGCTCTTCCCTTCCGAAAAAATAGTGACGATTCGCCTCGGTTTAGACATCGATCGCTTTCCGGAACGAGTAGGCTCCCGCCACAAGGGTTTCTGTGTCGGCTCGATCGGAAATCTTGATCCTGTGAAAGGATTCGATGTTCTCATCCAGGCGGCGTCGTTGGTATCGAAAACAATACCGGACGCGAAATTCAAGATCGTCGGCGAGGATCGATCACGCGATGGGCGTAATGAAAGAGAATTACGAGACTTGATCCGGCGGTTGACGCTCGAGAACACGGTGGAACTTACGGGCTGGTCGGATAATGTCGCAGAAATGCTTTCGGGTTTCGACATATTCGTTTCGTCGTCACGAAGTGAGTCGTTCGGGGTTGTCATCGCCGAGGCGATGCTCTCGGGTGTTCCGGTTGTGGCATCTGAAACCGAAGGTGCCCGCGAGATCATCGCCGATCCCTCACTCGGGCAGCTCGTTCCGATCGGTTCTGCCGAGGCGCTTGCCGATGCCATCGTTGATCTATTGAATAACCCGGCGAAGCGCCAATTGCTCGCCGTGTCCGGCCGCGAATACGCGCGGGAAAACTTTTCGCTCGAGCGGATGGTTGACGAAACCGAAGCCCTTTATCGACGGGCGATCGACATGCCGTGACTCCGCGCCGGTGTGCTAAAATCAGCATGAATACTTAGATATATGACACCCGAAATCAAGGAAGCGTTAACCTCGGCCGAAGCCGAAAAACAGCGTTGGGAAGACGACACTCTTCAGAAAGTTCTCGACAAAACTCCCGAGCGAAAGCAGAAATTCGACGGCGTTTCGCTCGAGCCTGTCGAGAGGCTTTATACCGAAGCGGATGCCGATGATATCGATGTTGGTTTTCCGGGCGAGTACCCGTACAAGCGCGGCATTCACCCGACCGGCTACCGCGGAAGGTTGTGGACAATGCGTCAGTTCGCCGGCTTCTCTTCGCCTGAAAGAACGAATGCACGATTCAAGTACCTGATGGAACACGGACAGACCGGACTGTCTGTGGCGTACGACCTGCCCGCACTGATGGGCCTCGATGCGGATTCACCTTTGAGCGAGGGTGAGGTTGGCAAGTGCGGTGTCGCCGTTTCGTCGCTTGCCGATTTCGAGGTGCTGTTCGACGGGATTCCGCTTGATCAGGTGACTGTCTCCCAAACTATCAACGCGCCGGCGCCGATCTTCCTGGCGATGTACCTTGTCGTCGCGGAGAAACAGAAAGCCGATTTCACCAAGATCTCCGGGACGCTACAGAACGACATTCTCAAGGAGTATATCGCCCAGAAGGAATGGATCTACCCCATCAAGCCGGCGATGAAGCTCGTCATCGACACGTTCGAATACACGGTCAAACACGTGCCTAAATATAATCCGATCTCGATCTCGGGTTACCACATTCGCGAGGCGGGTGCGACCGCCTTGCAGGAGCTCGCATTCACATTGCGCGACGGCGTCGAGTACGTTCAGTACGGCATCGATCGCGGCATGGACATCGACGAATTTGTCCCGCGACTTTCTTTCTTCTTCAATGCACACAACGACTTTTTCGAAGAGATCGCGAAATATCGCGCGGCACGCGTCGTTTGGGCCCGAACGATGAAAGAGCGATTCGGTGCAAAGAATCCGCGTACGATGCAGCTTCGGTTTCACACTCAGACCGCGGGCGTTTCGCTCACGGTGCAACAGCCGCTGAACAATATCGCACGTGTCGCGACCCAGGCGCTCGCCGGCGTCCTCGGTGGCACTCAGTCGCTTCATACAGATTCTTTCGACGAGGCACTCGCCCTTCCGAGCGACAACGCCGCGCTTATCGCGCTTCGAACGCAGCAGATCATCGCCGAAGAAACCGGTGTCGCGAATACGGTCGATCCGCTCGGCGGTTCGTGGTATATCGAAACGCTGACCGAAAAGATGATCGAAGGGTGCATGGACTACTTTGAAAAGATCGACGGCTTCGGAGGAATGGTCGAGGCGGTCGAGGCCGGTTTCCCGCAGCGCGAGATCCAGGAGTCGGCGTATCAATATCAGAAAGCCGTCGAACGCGGAGAGCAGACGATCGTCGGTGTAAATAAATACGCGATGGAAACCGAGATCCATAAAACCGACATCCTGCAGATCGACGAAACCGTCCGCGCATCCCAGCTTGAGCGCCTCGCCAAAACCAAATCAACACGCGACAACGGCGCGGTTGCGAACTCTCTCGAACGTTTGAAGAAGGCAGCGGTCAACAACGAGAATACGATGCCCGCGATCATCGAAGCCGTCGCGGCATACGCAACCGTCGAAGAGATCTGTGTTGCGCTGCGTGATGTTTATGGAATTTACGAAGAACCAGCCTTTTAGTGATGACCGGTAACGGTTGGGTCTGCGCCATCGTTTGTGATCAACAAGAAAATTTTCTTGTCTTATTTCCCAAAACTCACTCGCCGGATCGTGTGCGCACTGTCATCTCTGATCTAAAAGGTTTAATATTCGATCTCAGACCGACTATCGAAAGACGTTGCCTCAATCTCGTCTTTTTGCTGCTGCCTACCGCCCTCAGAAATTGACATCACCGTTAGGCGGTGATATCACTTACGCATTCCACAAAGTTTTACAAGCGCCCGGGGATACACGCGGGCCTTTTCCTTGGCTATTACCTTAGTTAGGAGACGATCGGATGAAGAACATTAAACTATTACTCTTATTAGCGATCGCAGCATTTGCCCTGCCAGCCTGTCAGCCGGCTGCGAACACTGCAAACACTGTGAACAGCTCAAACACAAATGCAAACTCGAATGCGAAACCAACCGCCGCGGCTCCTACAAAGGATGCCCTTGTGACGCTCGAAAAGAGCGCCTACGAGGCGTGGAAGTCAAAGGACTCGAAATTTTGGGATCCCTTCCTGACCGCCAACTTTGTCGGCTATGGAGCTACCGGAAAGCTTGATAAAGCCGCCGCGATCAAGGAGTACTCGGGTACCGACTGTGACGTAAAGAGCTACACTTTCAGCGACGAGCAAATGACGCCGCTCGGCACGGACGCTGCGGTGATCACCTACAAGGTGGCAGTCGACGGAACTTGCGGTGGGAAAAAGGTCCCGGCTAACAGTTGGGCGGCGGGCGTATATGTCCGAGAGGGTGATAAGTGGAAGGGCGCCTTCCATGCCGAGTCGCCGATCGCCGATCCAAATGCGAAACCGGACCAAGCCACCGCATCGACGGCGAAGCCTGCAGCGACCACTTCAGCGACCCAACCCAAGCCTGATGCCGCAACCGATGCAATATTCG
>JBKKAS010000223.1:0-13964 GCA_046714595.1 Pyrinomonadaceae bacterium
GCCAATAGAGAATGACTTTGTTGTTTTTTCAAACGGCGTATCAGCTCGGCCAGTGGACAGGCCGCGCGGTTTTGGTTCTGCTGGCGGTCCTGGTTATTTGGGCGATCATTAAGAAACTGCGCAAGTAGCGCCGAAGATCGAGTTTATGGAAATAAGAGCGATCGGCTGCGAGCCACTACAACTTAAGCGGATGCACATCGAGAATGGGCACACGCTGAATGTGTATCGCGAAACGGGTGGATACGAGAGCTTGAAGAAAGCGCTCAAGATGGCACCGGCCGACATCATTGAAGAAGTTAAAAAGAGCGCGCTGCGCGGACGCGGCGGTGCCGGATTCCCGACCGGAACGAAATGGTCGTTCGTACCGAAAGATTCGCCCAAGGAAAAGTACATCGTCTGCAACGCCGACGAATCCGAGCCTGGTTCATTCAAAGATCGCTATCTGATGGAGCGCGACCCGCACGCAATGATCGAGGGAATGATCATCGCCGGTTACGCACTCGGGTCGCAGACCGGTTACATCTACACACGCGGCGAGTACAAATATCTGATCGACATCATGGATGTCGCGCTGGCCGAAGCTCGTGACGGTGGGATCCTCGGCAAGAACATTCTCGGATCCGGTTTCGATCACGATATTTTTACTCACACCGGAGCCGGTGCGTACATCTGCGGCGAAGAGACGGCGCTGCTTTCGAGCTTGGAAGGCTATCGCGGCCATCCGCGGATGAAGCCTCCGTTCCCTGCGGTAGAGGGTCTTTATGCATCACCGACCGTCGTCAACAACGTCGAGACGTTCACATCCGTTCCGCAGATCATCGAGATGGGCGGCACGACGTGGCGCGATCTTGGAACTGAAAAATCGGGCGGAACAAAGTTGTGGTCGATCAGCGGTCATGTGAAACGGCCCGGAGTTTACGAGCTTCCGATGGGCTACGCCGACATGGAAAAGTTCATCTTCGACGACTGCGGCGGAATGCTTCGGGACGATAAGAAGCTGAAGGCCGTGATCCCCGGCGGCTCGAGCGTTTACATAATGAATGCGGGCCAGATCCTCGGCCAGAACGTTACTCTGGATTACGAAGGCCTGGTCACGGCCGGTTCGATGGTCGGGACCGGCGGCATGATGGTGATGGACGAAACGGTCGACATCATGGAATCGACCAGGAACCTGACCGAGTTTTACAAACACGAATCCTGCGGCTGGTGTACGCCATGCCGCGAAGGGACCGACTGGCTCGTCAAGATATTCGACCGGATCTCTTCCGGCGGAGGGCGACCCGAAGATGCCGAGCTTTTGCTCGACATCTGTGACAACATCGAGGGGAAAAGTTTTTGCCCGCTTGGCGATGCGGCTGCGTGGCCGATACAGAGCGCGATCAAACAGTTTCCGGACGATTTTAAGAAGTGGCTGCACGCGAGGACGGACATCTACGCGAGCAATGTGTGATTGAGTTTAGAGTGCAAGCTTTAGCTTGTTCTCTCGGTTAGAAAAGAGACAAGCTAATTGCTTGCACTCTAAACAGGAGATAATTATGGGAAGAGGCGATAAACGAAGCAGAAAAGGCAAGATCTTTGCGGGCAGTTTTGGAAAGACGCGGCCAAAGCATAAGAAGAAACACGTGGCGACTGGTGCGACTGGCACCGTTACGAACGCGCCGGTGGCCAAGAAGACAACGAGAAAGAAAAAGACCGAATAACGGATGCCGAAAGAGCTGATCAAACTAACGATTAACGGGAAGGCATTTGAGGCGGAGAAGGGTGCGACGTTGATAGACGTGTGCCGTGACAACGCATATAGCATCCCGGCGTTTTGCTATTACAAGGACCTCGCCGTCCAGGCTTCATGCCGCATGTGTCTGGTGCGCATCGACAAGATGCCAAAGCTTCAGACGTCGTGCACGATCACGTGCACGGACGGGATGGTCGTCACGACCGCGAGTCCGGAGATCGAAAAGGCGCAGCGTGCGATGGGCGAGTTTCTGCTCGTCAATCATCCGCTCGATTGCCCGGTGTGTGATCGCGGAGGCGAGTGCGAGCTGCAGGAAGTAATTTTCGATTGGGGCGATGTCGAAGAGCGGTTCACCGAGAAGAAAAACGTAGCGCCCGAAAAATATCTTTCACCGATCGTCGCCAACGATCCGCAGCGTTGCATCCTGTGCAAACGCTGCACACGTGTCTGCGACGAGTGGATAGGCGAAGACGCCATCGAAGCGGGCAATCGCGGTTCGAGTACGGTTATCGGAACTTACGGCGGCTGGCTCGATTGTTCGCAGTGCGGAAACTGCATCGAGGTCTGCCCGACCGGAACGCTGCTCGACGGAGTTTATCGTCACGAGACGCGCCCCTGGGAACTCGAGCAAACGATCTCGACCGACACATACAGCTCGGACGGAATGCAGATGAGCATCGGTTCGCGCGGCGGGCTCGTGCATCGCATCGTGGCCCGTGACCGGTATGTCAACGGACTTAACGGCGAGTTCCTCGACGTCAAGGCGCGGTTCGCACACGAGTTCATAAATCATGCGGAGCGGCTAAAGATACCGATGATCCGGTATGCAAAAGGCGGTAAGCTGATCCCGGCAACGTGGGACGACGCGATCCGATATGTCGGCGACAAGCTCGCCGGTCTCGCCGGCTCGATCGGTGTTATCGCGAGCCCGCGGCTGACGAACGAGGCCATCTTTACGTTAAAGCGTTTTGCGACCGAGGTTGCGAAGACCGACAACTTCGCGGTCTCGGATCGATACGACCTGTCCGCGTTCTTCGATAATTTGAGCGTACCGCTCGCAACGCACAAAGAAATTCGTTATGCCGGCACGATCCTGCTTATCGGCGGCGAACCGGAAGAAGAACAGACTTACACGGCTAAGCAGATCCGCCAGGCGGTTCGAAACGGCGGCGCGAAGTTTATCGTCGTAAACGACACGCCGATCAGACTTGCGGCGCAGGCGAGTCAAGTTCTTCATATCAACAAGGGTTCTTACGACGCGTTCGCTATTGCTTTTGCCGGTTCGGCGACGAGTGGTCTTGCGAAGAAGCTCGGGGTTGATCTGTCGGAGATCGAAGATCTGCTCAGAACGATCGGCGAGACCGAGGGCGATCTGCTCATCATGGTCGGTGGTAATTTGTCGCCGGAAGCTCAAGCCGCGATCGCAGCATCGGCAGCGAATTTCTCCTCCGATACGCGCCGGGTCCTGCTTCAGCCGCTTGCGCCATATAACAATTCCATCGGTGCGAATGACATGGCGGCGGGCAAAAAGTCGCTGCTCGACGTTATCAACAACTCAAAAGCATTGCTGATCGGCGGAAGTCTGAGCTCCCCTCCTGTCTTAGGAGGGGTGGCCGAGGTTCTGCGAGGCCGGGGTGGTGCTTCCGCGCAGCTTCTGCAGAACAAAGAGTTCATTGTCGTCCAGGAACTGTTCGAAACCGAGACTTGCGGGTTCGCCGATGTCATATTTCCGGCGGCGTCGTTCGCGGAAGTCGACGGAACTTACACGAACAATACCGGCTTCGTCCAGCGCGTACGAAAAGCCATCGAGCCGGTGCACCAGGCGAAACCCGACTGGATGATAACGAGCCTGATCGCGAAAGAACTCGGCGTCGATTTCGGCTACGACTTTTCTGCATCTGCTGTGTTCAAGGCACTCACTGCCGCGGTTCCCGCGTATGCCGGATTGCGATACCCGGATCTGAAGGACGAATCGCGGCCGGTGCAGGTGAAGCATGAGATCAAAAGCGGTTCGGCCGCAAACGCGACCGACGTTTTGAAGACACGCGTAGAATCGCTGCCCGATTCCGGCGAGAAGAATACGCAGGTTCCTAAGGTCGGACACCAGCTGCATCGTCTAACGACGATGACGAGCAAGACAGCGCAGTTTCATCTGCTTGCGCACGGTAATCCGAAACCGGAGAATCTGCTCGTCGCTCCTTTGCAGCAGTTCGAGCTCGACGGATCACCGAAACAAGTTTTGGCTGAGGCGGCCGTTGTCGGGGCAAGTGATCGTGCGAATCCTGGTGGAAGGTAGTTCCGTGATGTCGGTGTATTCCGTGTTTTCCGTGGTTATATCCAAAACCACTGAAAACACAGAACGCATGGAAGAACACGGATAAGAAATTGAGACGAATTTAATTCGTTTTTATGGAATCTATTGTTAAAACGGCATTTCCGTTTGTGGTTTACGCGATCGGCATCCTGCTCGCCTTTCAAGGCGTGCTGATGATCGTCGCGTATACAGTGCTCGCGGAGCGAAAGGTCCTCGGTTGGATACAGGGCCGGATCGGACCGAACCGCGTCGGACCGTGGGGCGTGCTGCAGCCGTTCGCGGATCTGTTGAAGTTCATCTTCAAGGAAGACCTGGTTCCCGATAAGTCGACGAAGTTCGTTTACTTTCTCGCACCGCTGGTTGCATTGACGTGTGCGCTGATGCCGATAGTAGTTTACCCGTTCGGCCCGGCGATCACGAGCATCGACTGGACGTTTTTGCCGTACGGCTTAGGCGAGGGCATAACACAACTGCCGCTGACCATCGCGCGCATTGACGTCGGAGTCTTGTTCGTCCTGGGAATTACATCGGTCGGCGTTTATGGCATCGCACTGGCCGGCTGGTCGTCGAATAGCAAGTACAGTTTGATGGGCGGACTTCGCTCGTCGGCGCAGATGATCTCGTACGAGCTCGCGATGGGAGCGTCGGTGATTGGCGTAGTGATGCTGGCCGGCACGCTCGATCTGAACGGTATTATCTTTGCCCAGATCCAGTCGCCGGTATATATGCGGTGGTTTATCATTCCGCAATTTATCGGTTTTGTAGTTTTTCTTATCGCTGCGTTTGCCGAGACTAACCGCGTCCCGTTCGATCTTCCGGAAGCCGAGACCGAACTCGTCGCCGGGTTTCATACTGAATACAGCGCACTTAAATTCGCCCTGTTCTTTATGGCCGAGTACGTGAACATGTTCACTGTTTCGGTGATGGCGACGGTGTTATTTCTCGGCGGATGGTATGTCCCGGGTCTCAGCCACATTTTCGAGGTCGGGTCGATTCCCTACGCGCTTGTTAGTCACGTGGCATTCATCGGTAAGATCTGTGCGTTTTTGTTCTTTTACATCTGGGTCCGCGGAACGCTGCCGCGGTTTAGGTTTGACCAGTTGATGAACTTCGGATGGAAGTTCCTGTTGCCGCTCGCGCTTGCGAATGTGATTTTGACGATCGTGCTCGTGTACTTTTTGAATCGGTAGTTTTTTTTAACGCAGAGCACGCGGAGATCGCAGAGGAAAGCATCTTCGGCGTGACTGCTACGGACCTGTTCTAATTTACTCCGCGGTCTCCGCGATCTCCGCGTTAAAAGGTTTTGTTATGGTTGGTTCAGTTCTATTTTTCCTGTTCGCCGGTTTCGCGATCGCATGCGCGATCTCGATGGTCTACCACCGGAATCCGCTCTACAGCGCGATCTCGCTGGTCGGCGTCTTTATCGCGCTGTCGTGCATTTACGTGACGCTCGCTGCGCCGTTCATAGCGGCCGTGCAAGTGCTGATTTACGCGGGTGCGATCATGGTGCTCGTCGTCTTCGTGATCATGCTTTTGAATCTCGACGAGGACAAACCGCTTAACCGCCTGCGATATCTATACGCTATTGGCGGCGGGCTGGGACTGATCCTGCTCGTCCAAACGTTCTTCATTTTTTACGCGGTAATGAAGGCTCCGAAGCAAGCTGTAAACACGAGTGAGACGGTCGGCAAGACATTGAGCATCGGACAGGGGATGTACACCGAATATCTTTTGCCGGTCGAGATCGTCGGCGTGCTGCTGTTGATGGCGATCATAGGCGGCGTTGTTCTTGCACGACGTCTTGCTCAGCCGCAGCTCGACCTGGTTATCGACCACGAACTGGAAGAACGCGGACTGGACGAAGAGAAGGATGATTATCGGGTTGCGATTTGATGGTCTTTGGTCTTTGGTCTTCGGTCTTTGGACTTGGGACTTGAGACTTGAGACTTGGGACTGAGAAATGGAACCAAGTTTAGAAAGCTACCTGGCACTGTCAGGCATTTTATTTACGATCGGCACGGTCGGCGTTATCTTCAAGCGCAACGCGATCGGGATGTTCATGTGCATCGAGCTGATGCTCAACGCCGTGAACCTGACGTTTGTTGCGTTCTCGCGTTACTACGCGGATGTTACCGGTCAGCTTTTTGTATTTATGGTGATGAGCGTCGCCGCCGCCGAAGCGGCCGTCGGTCTCGGGATCATCATCGCTTTCTTTCGTAACAGGCAGTCGATTGACGTCGACGACGCAAGTATTTTGAAGAATTAGTTCTAATTCCGGATGAAGAGGTTCTCAACTACTGCTTTTATCGTTCTTTTCGTGCTGGGCGCGGCGGTCGACTCGCGCACTGATGGACAAACCGGTGGTGGCAAGCCGCCTAATTCCGTTCCCTCCTTCACCGGAATTACTGCGCACGAGATCAATCTGCTGTTGTCTGATATCGCAGAATTCAATCCGATGGTGCTGAAGAGGTTCGAAGAAGATCCTGAAGCCAAACGCGCCCAGCTCGATAGTCTCAGGCAGCTCCTCGCATTCGCGACCGAGGCAAAGAACATCGGGCTGGCTGACAGTCCGAAGTATCAAAACGAGCTCGAGAATATCCGCGCCGAACTGATCGCGGTCAATTACGATAAGCTGGCAAACAAAGGCAAGGCTGCGCGGGGGCCATTTGGATACATCACGGCGGAGGAGGTGAACGCCTTCTGGGGCGAGGCTCCGGGCAGCTCACTTTCGCCGACACTGAGAGCCGAGAGGAAGGCCAAGTTCGAGCGATTTCTCGACACGAAGGTCTCGCTTCTTCGAGAGACTAGTACGCAGATGAGTGATCGTGAGCTTGCACAAGACGAAGTCGCGCAGGCTCGGGACATTTTCGCGAAGATCCAGATCTACGCGGACGCGTACTCGAAACGAGCACCCCTACTACCGCTCTCTTTTCGGCAGAAGGTAGGTCTGCAAGTGAAGCTCCAACAGGCACAATTTCTTGCGCGGCTTTACAGCGAAAAGCTTGCCTTGGAAACCGCCGCGAATGATGAGGACGTTACAAGCTATTTAGAAGAACATCCCGAGCTTGATACGTCCGCGAAACGAGCCGCCGCCGAGAAGCTGCTCGCCAGGGCAAAGAGCGGGGAGAATTTCGCAAAACTTGCGAACGAATTCTCGGAAGATCCGGGAAACAAGAATGCGACGACGGGTCAACTAAATGGCGGCTTGTATAAGAACGTAAGCTTGGGAGTGATGGTCCCGACGTTCGAGAAAGCGGCGATCGCACTGGAAGCCGGACAGATTTCACCGGAGCTTGTCGAATCGGACCACGGATTTCACGTGATCAAGTTGGAGCGGAAGAGTTCGACCAAGCCCCAAACCTATGACGTTCGCCACATTCTTGTTGCGACCGGCGTGAGCGACCCCGATAACCCCCTTGCTCCGAGCGTACCCGTCAGAGAGTACGCGAGGAAGGCGATCGAAACTGAAAAGGAGCAGGAGATCATTGACCGGATCGTCGCGGAGAACAAGATCTCCGTTCCGGACGACTTCGTGATCCCTGCGGTAAAGGTTCCGGTTGCGCCCAAGGCAGCTCCGAAGCGGAAGCCGCGGACGACGCGAAAGCGAACCTAGATATGGCTTTGACAATTCGGCGAGCACGGCGGGAAGACGCAGATCGTGTCGCCCATTTCGCGATGAAGCTCGTCGACCAGCATGTCGGTTACGATCCGGTCCGCTTCAGCCGAATCGGAAGCCCGGAGGGAATGATCGATTTCTATCGCGGGCAAACGGAAGCGGAGAATGCTTCGGTGCTTGTTGCGGAAAATGACGGTGAAGTCGTCGGCTTCGCATACATGCAGTTCGAGCCGGTCATCTACGCCGAGCTTGCGACGAAGGTGGTTTGGCTTCATGACATTTTTGTCGATGCCGCGGCACGTGCAACCGGAACCGGCAAGGGATTAATAGAAGCCGTTGAGGCTGAGGCCGAACGATTCGGTGCCGACAAGATTCTTTTGTCGGTGGCCGCAAAAAATCCCGGGGCTCAGAGCTTTTTTGAACAGGCGGGTTTTCAGACGACGATGCACGAGATGATGCGGGTCGTCGGTGATTAGTGATCTGATGATCGAGAACAATCTTTTAAGTTTAATTATTTTCGCCCCGCTTGCCGGAGCGGTGATCAACTGGCTGGTCGGCGGATATTTAAAGGACAAGCCGTACAGCGAAACGTTTAGCGGTCTTGTCGCGTGCGGAACGATCGCGATCTCAACGATCGTCGCGTTCATGATCGCGTTTGGTATCGGAACGTCGCATGCGGGTGCGCTGTTTGCCGACGCGCCCGTCCTCGATCAGATCTGGACGTGGGTCGATGTCGGCGGATTCCGCGCGGACTTCGCGCTCGGCATGGATCGGCTATCCGGGATCTACGCGCTCTTCGTAACATTTGTCGGGCTTCTGATTCACATCTTCGCGCCCGGGTACATGCACGGCGACAAAGGATTCTACAGATTCTTTGCCTATCTCAACCTGTTCATGTTCTCGATGCTCACGCTCGTGCTGGCGGATAACTTCCTTTTGATGTTTGTCGGATGGGAAGGGGTCGGACTTTGCTCGTATCTGCTGATCGGCTATTACATCAAACGCGACGAAGCACGCGAGGCCGCGAAGAAAGCGTTCGTCATGAACCGAATCGGCGACTGGGGCGTGCTGATCGGGATCTTCCTGATCTTTACGCTGACCGGAACGATATCGTTCTACGACAAGGCGGTCGATGGAACACAAGTCGCGAGCGCCCTGAACAAATTCGCGCAGATGGGCACGGAGCCGTTCGGCTGGGCGACGATTTTCGCCGGCGGCATCACGTCTGTCGCCGTTCTTCTTTTTATCGGCGCGACCGGAAAATCCGCGCAGATACCGTTGTTCACATGGCTGCCCGACGCGATGGCGGGGCCGACACCGGTATCTGCATTGATCCACGCCGCGACGATGGTCACCGCCGGCGTCTACATGGTCGTACGATGCAACGCGATCTACCAGAATGCACCGACGGCGATGTTCATCGTTGCGATCATCGGTGCGGCGACGGCGATCTTCGCGGCGACGATCGGCCTCGCGCAAAACGACATCAAGAAAGTTCTCGCATACTCGACCGTCTCACAGCTCGGCTATATGTTTCTCGCGTGCGGGGTCGGCGCGTTCATCGCGGCGATATTTCACGTGATGATGCACGCGTTCTTTAAGGCGCTGCTGTTTCTCGGTTCCGGTTCGGTCATTCACGGAATGCATCATGAGCAGGACATGCGGCGGATGGGAAACCTTCGCAAATACATGCCCGTCACGTTCATCACGATGATGGCCGGATGGCTCGCGATCTGCGGTATCCCCATCTGGGCGGGCTTCTTTTCGAAGGACGAGATCCTGTACAAGACTTTCGCCGCACCGAATCTGCCTGAGCCATGGAACTATGTTCTTTGGATCGTCGGCCTCGTCACAGCTGTCCTGACCGCGGTCTACATGACGCGGATGATGTGGATGACGTTTTTCGGTGAGGAGCGATTTCACGAAGCCTTACCCGACGCGTCGCATCCGCACGACGCCAACGTGTCAGTACCACCCGCGGTAGCGGGTGGGTCAACTGTAGAGACACACGAAAGCGCACTACACGACGATGAAGAAGAAGAGCATCATCACGCTCTGCCAAACGATTTCAAACCGCACGAGTCGCCGTGGACGATGACCGTGCCGTTGATCGTCCTGGCTGTACTTTCGACTGTCGGTGGTTTGGTCGGCGTACCGTATGCGTTGAGCTCACTTGTCGGAGCCGGCGACATTAACGTTTTCGAGCACACGCTCGAGCCGGTGATCGCGAAAGTCGGAAAGAAAGATGGACACGCCGCTCCAGCCGCGAAACCGCACGCTTCGGTTGTCGATCCTGACCTGAAAGATCTTTATGCGTCGGCCGAAGCGCCTAAGCTTGGAGCTGCAACCGCCGAAGTCCATGACGAACATTCAGAAGAAGAGATCAGACAAGAACGGCTGCTGGCGGGACTTTCGGTCTTGCTTGCGCTGAGCGGTATCGGGATAGGCCTCGCACTATTCCGCAAAACGCCGCTGCGGAAAATGCCGAGGATCCTGGAAGAGAAATGGCGCGTCGATGAGCTTTACAATAATTACATCGTCGATCCGATAACCACCCTTTCGCGCGAAGGCTTGTGGAAAGGATTCGATCTCGGCTTTATCGACGGCATCGTGAACGGCATCGGGTATTTTGTTACTGAGGCGGGCCGAGGCCTGCGGCAGGTACAGGTCGGATTTGTCCGCAGCTACGCTGCGATCATTCTGCTCGGAGCACTCGCGGTGCTTGGATATTTTATTTACTACGGCTGGAAGTTGGTTGGATAGCAGTCAGCCATCAGCCATCAGCTGTCGGGAAAACTGGCAACTGACCACCGACAACTGACCACTGACAAGATGGATTTTATTACCGAAAACCTGATCACTATCCTCATCCTGGTCCCGTTACTTGGCGCATTGGGTACGGTCGGGTATCAGATGCTCGTCAAGCAGGAATCGCTTTTGAAGTGGGTCGCGCTCGTGGTCACCCTTATCAACTTTGCGCTTTCGCTGATACTCATGCTCGATCGAGGGGCGGCTTCAGCCAGTGGATTCTATTTCGAAGAGAACGTGCCGTGGATCGAGGCGATCAATTCAAATTACCACGTCGGTATTGACGGGCTGAGCATGTGGCTCGTGATCCTGACGACATTCATCATGCCGATCTCGGTCATCTCGACATGGCATGCGGTCGAAAAACGGCCGACGGCTTTTTACGTATTCCTGCTGCTGCTCGAATCGGCAATGATCGGCGTGTTCGTTTCACTCGATCTGCTTGTTTTTTATTTATTCTTCGAGGCGTCGCTTGTTCCGATGTTCTTCCTGATCGGAATCTGGGGCGGTGCGAATCGGATCTACGCAGCCGTAAAGTTCTTCATCTTCACAGCACTCGGCAGTTTGTTGATGCTCGTGGGGATCATCGCGCTCTACTATCTGCACGCTGATGCAACCGGTGTCGGAACATTCGACTTCGTCACGCTTCTCAATTCGCTAAAGGTCGGGAATCTCGTGTTCACAGGCGCTACCGGAACGCTTCTCTTCCTCGCGTTCGCGATCGCGTTCGCGATCAAGGTTCCGCTGTTTCCATTTCACACGTGGCTGCCCGACGCGCACACCGAGGCTCCGACCGCCGGTTCCGTGATCCTCGCGGCCGTGCTGCTGAAAATGGGAACCTACGGTCTGATGCGTTTCAACTTCACGCTGTTTCCTGAAGCCAGCCGAGAGTTCGCACCGCTGTTCATCGTGCTTGCGATCATCGGAATAATTTACGGTGCACTCGTCGCGATGGTGCAGCCCGACGTGAAACGGCTCGTCGCATACTCGTCGGTCGCTCACATGGGGTTTGTGATCCTCGGTATGTTCTCGTTCACTGAGTGGGGAATGCAGGGCGCGCTTTACCAGATGCTGAGCCACGGCGTTTCAACCGGAGCGCTCTTCCTGCTCGTCGGGTTTATTTACGAACGCCGGCACACGCGTCAGATCTCTGACTTCGGCGGGCTCGCGAATGTGATGCCGATCTACGCCACTATATTTGTGATCACCGCGATGTCCTCGGTCGGGCTTCCCTTCCTCAACGGATTCGTCGGCGAGTTTTTGATCATGGTCGGAATGTGGAAGTCGACCATCCTCGGCATTACGGGATCAACGAACTGGAATTACATCGCGACAATGCTTGCGGGTACGGGCGTGATCTTCGCGGCGGTTTATCTACTGTGGATGATCCAGCGCGTGTTTTTCGGGAAGATCACCAACGAAAAGAACCGCACGCTTGCCGATCTGAGCTGGCGTGAGATCGGCCTGATCGCACCGCTTATTTTCCTGATGGTCTACATGGGCGTTTATCCGCGGCCGTTCCTTGAAGCATCTCGGGCGTCGGTCAAGGCCATTCAGGAACGCGTCATGGAGCAGGCGGGCGGAACGATCGATCAGGCACAGAAGTAGAATGGGTTGAGTTTGGATTGTTAGATCCGTTAGCGGCTTTGCCGCCTGATGAGCGGAAGGGCTTCGCCTTTCCGACACGCATTATTTTGATATCTCTGGAGGCTCCGCCTCGGGGCCTCGGAGGGGGAGCCTCCACGAAATCTTAAGAAGCTATGCCGGTGAGGCAAAGCCTTACCGCTCATCGGGCGGCAAAGCCGCGATAAGATGTCCAGCAGTGTTATCTGTCGCAGCTGTACGAACATATGGAGTTAGTTACACCAAACGTTAGCATCACGATAATTCTGCCTGAGCTCATCGTTGCTCTCGCCGGAATTGTCGTCATGGTATACGACAGTTTTTTTCCGAAGGACCGTACGACAACCGGCATTATTTCCCTCGTTGGCCTCGCCGCGTCCGGTGTCTGGCTTGCGATGATGTGGGTCGAACCCCAACCGGCCGGAACGTGGAGCGGAATGATCGCCCACGACAATCTGCGACTCAGTTTTTCGTTTGTCTTCCTGCTTGTCTCGGCCCTCACCGTACTTATCTCGACCGTTTGGGTCGAGCGGGAGAATGTCCCGGTTGGCGAATATCATGCGTTACTGATGTTCGCGACATTCGGGATGATGCTGATGGCGTCGGGCAATGATCTGGTTGTGATCTTTCTCGGCCTCGAAACTTTGTCGATCGCCACCTATGTGATGTGCGGGTTGCGTCGCGGCGATCTGAGATCCAACGAGTCGGCGATGAAGTATTTCATTCTCGGCTCGTTCGCGTCGGCGTTCCTGCTGTACGGAATGGCCCTCGTTTATGGTGCGACGGGTTCGACGAATATCCCCGAGATCGCGGCTCGTGTCGCAAATGCAAACTTCCCGGCGCTGCTTCTTGTAGGCGGGGCGATGATGGTAATCGGATTCGGATTCAAGGTCGCGACCGCACCGTTTCACATTTGGACGCCGGATGTATACGAAGGTGCTCCGACGCCCGTCACGGGATTTATGGCCGCCGGCCCAAAGGCCGCGGCGTTCGCTTCGTTCGTCCGGGTTTTCGTGCTTGGTTTTCCACTGGTCGCGGGAGTTCAGGCGTCGGGTTATTTGCACGATTCATGGATGACGGCGCTTACGGTAATGGCCGTGCTGTCGATGACCGTCGGAAACGTTGTCGCGATAATGCAGACCAACGTCAAGCGGATGCTGGCATATTCGTCGATCGCGCATGCCGGCTACGCGATGGTCGGATTTATCGGGGCCGGTGCCGCGAGATCGACCATCTCTCGGGATGAGGCAATAGCCTCGGTTGCGTTCTATATGCTGACGTACGCGCTGACAAACCTCGGAGCTTTTGCGATCGTCGCACTGCTCGGGCAAAAGAACGATCGCCGTACTGAGTTCGAAGATTACAACGGCATCGGTTTCAAGTCGCCGGTACTATCCTTCACCCTCTCGTTGTTTATGCTCAGTCTGCTCGGCCTTCCGCTGACGGCTGGATTTATGGGCAAGGTACTCGTGTTCCGCCCCGCACTCGAAGCGGGCAATACGATGCTTACTTTGTTGGTCGTTGCCGCTGTGGTGAACACCGCGATCTCGGCTTACTATTACTTGCGGCTCATTGTTGTTATGTTCTTCCGCGAACGAACCTCCGACTGGAATGCACCGAAAATACCGGTCGGCCTTGCAGCAGCGTTACTAATTACCGTGATCGGTGTCCTGTACTTCGGGATCTTTGCGAGCGGCGTGATCCAAAGATTCTCGCAGCCGGTGCAAACGGTCCGGACTGCAGGTAAATGAGTTCGGTTTCAGTTTGTCATCCCGTCTCGCCGACGACATCGTTATCGACAAGAATTTAAATAATAGACTCGCCCAGATTCGTGCCGACCTCGGACACGAATGGCTTCCCACGATCTATTC
>JBKKAS010000224.1:0-10035 GCA_046714595.1 Pyrinomonadaceae bacterium
CCTCCACCGACATCGCGGTCGAGGTAGCGGAGGTCGAGCGCGAGGAGCCCGAGACGAAGGTAGAGCCTGAAGAAACTAAAGAGCCTAAAATTACACGCGGGCGGCGCGATACACGCGGCGGACGTCCGAGTGATCGTCCGAGTGACCGTCCGAGTGATCGTCCGAGTGATCGTCCGAGTGATCGTCCGAGTGATCGTCCGAGTGATCGTCCGAGCGATCGTTCGAGAGACGGGCGCGATAATCGAGGCGGCCGTAACGGACAGGATACGCGCGGACGGGGTCGCGATAACCGCGACCGCGGGCCGCAGCCGACAATCTCCGAATTGCTGCGTGAAGGACAAGAGATCCTGGTCCAGATCGCTAAAGAGCCGATCGCCAGAAAAGGAGCGCGTATCACATCGCACATCGCGATGCCGGGCCGGTTCCTGGTATACATGCCCACGATCGAGCATCTCGGCGTCTCAAGAAAGATCGAATCCGCAAACGAGCGCGGCCGTCTTAGGACTCTTATCCAGCGGATCCGGCAGGACGAAGATATCCCGTCCGGCGGCTTCATCGTTCGAACCGCGGGGATCGGGATCTCGGAAGAAGATCTCAGACAGGATGCGCGATACCTGGTCCGGACATGGCAGGATGTCAAGAAAGCGAGTGAGAAGGCGAAATCGCCGGCGATGGTCCACCAGGATCTCGATCTTGTCCAACGCCTGCTTCGCGATCACCTTTCAGACGAGTTCACAGCGATCCGCGTGGATAGCGAAGAGGAATATCTCCGCACCGTCGAGTTCATAAACCGCATGCAGCCGCGAATGGTCAAGCGTGTGAAATTATACACACGTGAAGAACCTATTCTGGACGCATACGGGGTGCAGGAAGAGATCGAGAAGGCTCTCAAACCGCGCGTGTGGCTGAGATCCGGCGGCTATCTTGTCATCAACCAGACCGAGGCTCTTGTCGCGATCGACGTCAACACGGGCAAGTTCGTAGGCAAGGGAAATGCGCGGCTCGAGGACACGATAACGAAAACGAACATGGAGGCCGTCGACGAGATAGCTCGACAGATACGGCTTCGCGATCTGGGCGGGATCATCGTCCTCGACCTGATCGACATGGAAGACCGGCGTAACCGTCATAAGGTTTCGCAGGCGTTGCAGGAAGCTCTTCAGAGCGATAAGTCGCCGACGAAGGTCCTCTCGTTCAACGATTTTGGTCTGATCATCATGACTCGAAAGCGCGTCAAGCAATCGCTCGAACGCACGATGTGCTCTCCGTGTGAATATTGCGAAAGCGCCGGCTGGGTGAAATCACCGACGACCGTTTGCTACGAAATACTAAGCGAGGCCAGGCGTCTGTCGAAACATCGCGAAGACGTGCGGCAGACCACGCTGCGGATCCACCCGGACGTGGCGAAGGCGCTTCGAAGCTCGGAGCGATCGGTGCTCGAAGAGATCGAAACCTATCTCGGCAACATAGATCTATCATCCGACCCGACGATCCATCAGGCGCAGTTCGATTTCGCGTTTGTTTAACCGAAGACTGACTTTCAGGTTTGTAACGATTATTCGAATGGCACGGCACGTCCGTGCCATTTTCTTGCTCTAGATGCCTAAGTTCATTTTTCGAAGGATCTGTTGATAACGCGGCTCGGATCGGAGGGGTTCGAAGACCGGCTCAACTTTCAAGAACGCCGATAGAAACATACGCGCGTCCGTCGACTTTTCCAGGTAGTCGAGGGCCTTCTCATTGTCGCCGCTGAACGCGTGCTTCGTCGCATAAAGGTAGAAAGTTTCGGGTGAGGTCGGCGTGCCGGGATAGCGTTGCTCGAAAAATCCATTGATTCCCGACTCGCGAAAAGCCACCCGGTACCTGCCCATCGGCTCGTCAACCTTTCGCACTTCATGCGTAAATGTTCCATTGATCGCGTCGGCTTTCGCGATTTCGACCACAGCTTCTTCGTACCGTCCCGTTTTCAGATAAATGTTGTGCAGATATTCGTGGGCGAATGAAAAATCGGGATCGATCTCGAGAGCCTTGAGACAATACTTCTCCGCTTCCGCGTACTCGCCGGAAAAGTAGTGAAGCTGTCCGAGATCGGCAAGCAAATTATGCGACAGAGGGTTCAGGGCGAGTGCCCGGTGCATTTCGGCCTGGGCGGCGGTGGTGTCGCCCTTGATCGCCAGAAGGGTTGCGTACCAATGGTGTGCGGTCGCGTAGTTCGGGTTCAGCTCCAGCGATCGCTTAAAACTCTCTTCCGCCTTTTTCCATTCCCACTCAAAGAACATCTGGTAAAACCCGCGCGTCGCATATGCTTCGCCAAGGTTCGGATCGAGCTCGAGGGCCTTCGCGATCATCACCGGAGCTTCCGCGACCTGAGGCTGACTCATCACGAGTGAATCGGCAAGTCCGACATATGCGAGCGCGAAGCCCGGGTCGGCGGCGATAGCGTTGCGGAACAGGCGCTGCGCCTCGATGATCCCCGACGTGTTGCGACGGTTCCACTCGTATCGGCCGCGGATGTAGAGCTCGTAAGCGTCCGGGCTTTCCGTATACGTTCTGCCCAGAGCTTCCCGCTCCCGGCTGCTCAGGTTCACCGCAAGCACGGGAACTATCTGCCTGGCAAGATCATTCTGAAGCTGCAGTTCATCCCGCTTGAGCTTTTCGAACTCGCCGGTCCAGACGATCGATGCATCGCTCACGCGGACGAGCCGCGCGGTCACGCGGACACGGTCGCCGACATAATAGAGCGTACCCTCCAGAACCGCGTCAACCTGCAATTTTGTACCGGCGGCAACAGCGTCGAAGCCTTCCACGCCCTGAACGGCACTCGCAGGCCGGATCTTCACGTCCTTGATGCTGCTCAAACGCGTCGTCAGGATGTCGGCCAAGCCTGCACCGGATCGTGAAGTTTCATCACTGGTCCCGATGGTCTTGAACGGCAGAACGGCGAGTGACCTTATTGGGCTTGAAGGGCCGGCGGAACCGATGGACCGCAAACCGAAGTACGCCGCGCCGCTCGCCGCGAGAACCAGGACGGACGCGAACACAAGAAGCCGACCACGTGACGCGCTGCCGATCTGCGCGATATTCGTTTGATCCTCAAACTCTATCGTCGTACGGGTCCGCGTGTGTCGCTCGATCACGACTGCGTCCGCGTCGAAGACACTCGCAGCACCCGTGAACCGATACCCACGCCGCGGAACATTTTCAATCAGATCGCCGGCTCCGAGTTCCTTCAGCGTCTTTCGCAAGAGATAGATGTGCCGCGAAAGATTGCTCTCTTCAACGAACGAGTCCTGCCAGATCTCGCGCAACAGTTCGTCTTTGGTGACGAGTTCGCCACGGTTGCTGACCAACATCGACAGCAGTTCGAGTTCCTTGAGCGGCATCGCAACATTCTTTTTCTGATGCCACAAGACCTTTCGCGCGGTGTCGAGCCGAAACTCGCCGAACTGCCAAATATGTTGAATTTCACCTTCCATAACGGCTTGGGAAGAAATTGGAAACAAATTGGAGAGCAAGTTCAAGACTTCATTTGTCCGAATCTGCTTAAATCCGCAACGAACGGATCAACACGACTCACGTCGCTCAGCACTCAAAGTCCTGCGATTCAGAGTGAATGTATAACAAAAATGACTAGAAACGCCAGGAAAATTTTGATCGAGACCGAGCAAAGCGAGACCGTCGTGCTTCGGCTGATCAAAAAGGCCGCGATAACCGCGTTTTGCGAAACGTGCGACGCCGAGGCAAAGATGCTCGACCTGAACTCGGCGGTGAGCTATACGGGACGAACGGCCCGGCTGCTCATCCGCGAGATCGAATCGGGCGCGGTCCATTCGACCGAGACCGCAAGCGGTCACCTGCTGGTTTGCGGGACGTCGTTGGCGAAAGTTGGAAGTTCGTCGAGACCCGCGATCGAAGAATGAAAACGTTACGGGAGTTAAAAGAGGAAGGCATTATGAAACGCATTGAAGATCGTTTACGAAAGACCGGGCGGCGGATCGCTTTTGTTCTGCCGGCGTTCGTTTTATTTTTACTTGCCGGCTGGCTGCTACCGGCAAGCGTTTGGAAAATGTTCGAGCCGCGCGTCGCGGCCGCGACCTTCACCGTCACAAACACCAACGACAGTGGCGCCGGAAGCCTGCGCCAAGCGATCATTGACGCGAACGCCGCCGCCGGGCTCGATTCTATCGCATTCGCAATTTCGGGTTCGGGAGTGCGTACGATCCTTCCCGCATCCCCACTTCCACCGATCACGAGTCCCGTAGTGATCGATGGTTATACACAGCCCGGTGCGAGCGCTAACACTAACCCGACCACGTTGGGCAGCAACGCCGTTATTCTTATCGACCTGAACGGTAATTTCCAGGATATTGGGTTCTTTAACGGGCTATCGTTGGAGAGCGGGGCGGCGGGCAGCACCATACGGGGCCTTGCGATCAGAGGCTTCAGCGTCGGCACGGGCATCCTCGTCCGTGCAAATAACGTAGCGATCGAAGGCAATTTCATTGGCCTCGACGCATCCGGTTCGGCCGTCTCCACCAACGGACGCGGGGTCTTTGTATTCACGGCGACCGACGTGCGAATAGGCGGCACATCGCCCGCTGCGAAAAACGTGATCTCTGGAAATATTGGTAACTTCGTCCATATTTTCGACGCCACCGGAACGGTCATTCAAGGAAATCTCGTAGGCACAAACGCAGCCGGCACGATCGCTCTCGGCAATGAGGCCACCAGAATTGCCCTCGAAGGCGGTTTCGGCGGCGTTCACACAACACTGATCGGCGGTCCGGCCATCAATGCACGGAACGTCATAGTCGGCGGAGGGTTCGGGATCGCCACTTGTGCGGGCTGCACCGGACTGGTTGTCCAGAGCAATTTGTTCGGAAAAGATGTTACCGGCACATCCACGCTCGGAAACCAGGGAAACTCCATTCATACAGATCGTACAACTAACGTAAGGATCGGCGGCATAACATCCGCACCCGGAGTACCGCCGGGGAATGTAATAGCGACGTCGGACTATGGCATTGTTACCAGCGGAGTAAATGGCCTTGTGGTCGAAGGTAATAGCGTATCCGGCGGCAGATTCGGCGTGTATGCAGTTTCCTCTGTCGGTCGAGTTGGCGGGACTGTGGCCGGTTCGCAAAATCTGATCTCAAACAATGCGGGCGCCGGAGTGGTGTCGGAAGGTTCCTCGGCCGTGACGATCCTCGGCAATTCGATCCACACAGCGGCGCAGTTTGGGATCGACCTGGTGCCGGGCGGGATCACTCCGAATGACGCTTGCGATGTCGATATGGGTCCGAATGGGAACCAGAACTTTCCGGTGTTCACGTCGGCACAATTTCAAGGTAGCCAAGTTAACGTTTCCGGCTCGCTCAATTCGATCTCGAATACGACGTTCCGCCTTGAGTTCTTTTCCAACCCGGCGGCGGGTCCGTTCGCGCACGGCCAAGGCAAGACATTTCTGGGATCAGCTCTTGTCACGACCGACGGCGCCTGCAATGCGAGTTTTGGCCCGCAGGTTTTTCCCATAAGCCCCGGCCATCTGTTTGTCACGGCAACGGCGACCAGACTCGCCACAGGCGCCGAAGTAGAAACCTCGGAATTTTCGGCGTCATTCCCGATCAGCGGTACACCGCAACGGTCCCGTGCCGATTTTGACGGCGATGGCAGGACGGACCTTTCAGTCTTCCGCCCGTCGGAAGGCAATTGGTATCTCCAACAGTCAACTGCCGGATTCGGAGTTATCAAGTGGGGCGTTTCCACCGATACGCCCGTGCCGGGCGACTACGACGGCGACGGCAAGGCTGACACGGCGATCCTCCGCCCGGATGCCGACCCGGCTAATCCCGACTACTACATTCTGAACAGCAATGGGTTTGTCGTTTCGGGTGTGTCCTGGGGGGTTCCGGGCGACATTCCGGTTATCGGCGGCGATTATGACGGCGATGGCAAGTCCGATGTCGCTGTCTTCCGACCGTCCGATACCCGCTGGTATGTCCTGAAGAGCGGCGGCGGCATAACCGTCAACAGCTTCGGTCTTGCCGGCGACCAGCCCTTTGCGGCTGACTTCGACGGCGACGGAATAGCCGACCAATCGGTCTTTCGTCCGGGAGCACAGGCATTCTTCTATTTCAGAGGGACGTTGAACAACCCGGCCGGAAACATCACCTTTGTTCCGTTCGGCACAACAGGCGATAAGCCGGTGGTTGCCGACTACGACGGCGACAACAAAGACGACGTTGCGGTTTTTCGCCCTTCGAATGGAACGTGGTATATCCGCCGCAGTTCGAATGCGGCGGTCGATTTCATTTTGTTCGGGTTGACGTCAGATGTGCCCGTGCCAGGAGATTATGACGGCGACGGCAAGGATGATGTAGCCGTTTACAGAAGCGGAACGTGGTATCTCAATCGTTCGACTTCGGGCTTTTTCCAAACCGGTTTCGGCGTGGCTTCGGATATTCCTATACCGAAGAAGTACATTCCGTAACGGCTGCTAACGTTCTGCGAATTTGGCTTGATGGTTTCGACGACGGAGAGCCGCGAGATTTTTATTCATAAGCGGATCGAGGACGGGATTGTGACCTTCATGGTCGCCGGATGGTGCGAGGCTGGGCTTCGTACAATCTTTAAGCGCCGGAATTCGGACAGTTGCCGTAAGGCCAGCGGACGGTGCTATCCGGTCAGAGTTTCAAGTCCTTAAGCCCCTTCGCGCTCGCAGGTTTTGTAAAGATCGCTTCGGGTACGGACTTGTTGTATTCGATCGACTGATAGTTGATACGTGAGACCTGGACGCCACCGGTGAAGCGGTCGATGATGAATGGAGCTTTGATGCCGCCGACATCGATAAATTGTGCATAGCGGTCCTCTTCTTTTATCTCTTCGTTGTCGGCGTTCAGGCGCTTGTAGCTCCCCTTTTGCGGAAGGCCGTCATCGGCCGCGAACTCAAACTCCACAACTAGTCCGTCTTTATAGGTCAGCTTAACAACCTCGTTACGCTTGCCGAGCGTTGCCGGACGTTTACCGACGTACGCCAGCTCGGCTTCGCCGCGCCAGTGGCCGCGAAGAAGATAGTCGATGCTTGTACGCATCCCGCGTTTAAAGCTCTCGATCTGTTTCGCATCCTGCACCTTTATCAGTTCCTGATCGCCGTCGAAAACCCATCCGGTGTTCGCGACATTTGTCTGCACCGAACGCGTGCCGCCGCCTTTGAAATCGGTCCGCTCTTTATCGGGATAGACGATGATGTCCGTGAACGTCTGAAACGAGACGACCGCTCCGTCTTTGATAATGCTGTATTTGCCGCGGCCGATCTGAGTTTTGACGCTCAGATATTTTTCACCGCCGAGGTTCTGGATCGCCTTCTGGAGTACTGCCTCGGCCAGGACCTTCTTCTCGGCGCCTGCAGCCGGGGCGAGCGCATTCTGGGCAGCTATGGCTCCGGTCAAAACCAGAATTCCTATTAACAGGCTTAGCGAACGACGTGTGTAGGAATCAATAAAATTCATAAAGAAAAAAGGCTCCGGCAATTTTATCACCGAAGCCTTTGATGCATTAATTTCGATTAGGGTTTAGTTCAAGCTGAATGCGTCGTTGGGCGTGACCGTAACCTCGCCGTCTTTTGTATCCACCATAAACCGCATTCCGGCTTTCCAAAGGTTTGTGATCGGAAGCTTTACCTTCTGATCGATATGTCGCTTCAGGAAACGGGCACCATACGCGGGACTGAATCCCTTCTCAGTCAATAGATTGACGGCGCCCTCTGTGATCTCGACGATCTTACCCTGCCGTTCCATGTTTCGCTTTAGCTTCGCCAAATACAGCCGTGCGATGTCGCGAACCTCATCCATCGTCAGCGGCGAGAATATGATGATCTCGTCGATGCGATTTCGGAATTCAGGCGTGAACCGCGTTTCGGCGGCCTTCATCACTTCGGTCTTGATCTGCTTGATATCGCCAAGCGTCTTCTGGCCAAAGCCAAGCGGCTTTTCATATCGCTTGAAATTCTCCGAGCCGAGATTAGAGGTCATGATGACGATCGCGTCCGACAGATAGACCTTCTTGCCGCGGCCGTCGGTCATCCACCCTTCATCGAAAGCCTGAAGGAAAATATTCATCAAATAAGACGAAGCTTTCTCGACCTCATCGAGAAGCAAAACCGTGTACGGATTGTCGCGAAGCTGCTCTGTCAAAATACCGCCACGCTCCGAGCCGACAATTCCTCGCGGCATGCCGATCAGTTTTTCGATACCGACCGTACCCTCGCCGTATTCCGACATGTCGATGCGGACCATCTTGCCTTCATCGCCAAACATGAATTCGGCAACGGCCTTGGCAAGCTCGGTCTTACCGACACCCGTCGGTCCGAGGAAAAGCAGCACGCCGTCCGGCGCGTAATGATTGTCTTTCAGCGGGCCCTTATTCAGACGGAGTCGTTCGGCGACGGCGCGGACCGCATCCTTTTGACCGATCACCCGTCCGGCGAGGTCGATCTCCATCTGCGAAAACCTGTCGGACGTGTCGCGATAGATCATGTCCTTCGGAATGCGCGATTCCTGCGAAATGACTTCGATGATGTGTTCGGCTTTCACGATCAGCGACGAGGGCTCGTTGATCTCGACCTTGACCGATGCCGTATCGAGCCAGCCGATCGCCTTGTCCGGCAAGTGCAGATTGCGAATGTATTTCGGCGACATCTCGAGGGCTGTGTTGATAGCCTCGTCAGAGATCGTCACCGAGTAATTTTTCTCAAGTCTCGGACGCAGGCCGAGAAGGATCGCTTTCGTCTCGTCGATGGTTGGCTCTTCGACCTTTACAAGACGGAAGCGGCGTGCGAGTGCTTCATCCTCGGCGATGTATTCCTTGTACTCTGTCGATGTGGTCGCACCGATGATCCGCAGATCGCCGCGCGAGAGCGCCGACTTGAACATATTCGCCGCATCGGACGACGTGCCGAGTGCCGCGCCGGCACCGATGATCGTGTGTGCTTCGTCGATAAAGAGAATGATGTGATCTTTCTCTTTAACCTCGTCAATTATTCCCTTGATGCGTTCCTCGAACATTCCGCGGAGCATCGTGCCGGCAACAAGTCCGCCCATCTGTAACTGGACGATATGAGAATCGCGGAGCCGCGCCGGAACCTTTTCGGGTTCAAGCTCGATAAGCCTCGCAAGGCCTTCCACGACCGCCGTCTTACCAACACCCGGCTCACCGATCAGCATCGGCGAATTTGAGCGCTCGCGGTGCGAAAGGATCTCGATCATCTGCAGGATCTCCTGCTCGCGGCCGATCGTCGGCGGGATCTTATCCTGACGTGCTAATTTATTTAACGAAACTCCGAAGTGTCGCAGGAATGAAGGCAGTTCGTATTTTTGCCGCGTCCGTTCTTCTTCTTTTTCGCGCTTGCGGATACGGGTTCTGGCTGTTTGAGCAACCTCGTCGGACGGCACTCCCAAATTTTGCAGGACGTCATTAAGGCCACTGCGTTCGTCGTTAGAGAGAACGTAAAAGATATCGCTGCCGTCGATCACGCGGCGTCCCTGCGAACGTGCACGATCCATAGCGCGTTTGAAAAGCTCGGTTGTCTCCGGGGCGATGCGAAAACCTTTGCCGCTGTGCTGGCGGCCGTCTTCCATCCGCTTTTCGATCAGCAGTTTCACCGACCGCGGATCGACCGACAGATCACGCATCGTGGACGAGAAAAGGTCGTCTTCCTCAAACGAGATAGCATGCAGAATATGCTCGATCGAGACGTAATTCTGGTCACGCTTTTTTGACTCACCCAAAGCGGTCTCCAAAATACGCTGGCCGCTCTCGCTGAATTTGTCCTTGTAAGCGTCTATATCTGCCATAAATCTTGATGCGAAAACCCGAAGCTACGATGCGCTTCCTGTGGGAAAGTCTGCCCGAATTTCATCATAGCATTTTGCCGCACGCAGTAAAAGCAGTTTCGTGCGCCCTCGCCGGGACGCGGGACCCATGCCCGGCTGTGCGCAACCCCGGGGGGAGGCCCCGCTGCCGCAAAAAAACCGCCCA
>JBKKAS010000225.1:0-12819 GCA_046714595.1 Pyrinomonadaceae bacterium
GGAGAAAAGCCATGAGAATGTACCCGGAGATCGCGGTGGAGAAAGCGATGAAAAGACAGGAGATCATCTTGCGAGCGTATGCGAAGAAGATCAGTTGGATCGAGGCGGCCGAGATACTGGGGTATAGCCCGCGGCATCTGAGAAGGGTCCGCGAGAAGTACGAGGAAGTGGGGTTTGACGGATTGGTTGATGGTCGTCTGGGACGGACAAGTCCGCGGCGGATGCCGGTGGCGACAATTGAAGAGGTGCTGCGGCTCTATCGGGAGAAGTACTTCGATTTCAATGTGACTCATTTTGTCGAGAAGCTGCATGAAGAGCACTCGATCGAGGTGAGCTACACGTGGGTGAAGAATTTGTTGCAGGGAGCGGGTCTGGTTGCCAAGGACCGCCCGCGAAAGAAGCATCGTCGGCGTCGAGAGCGAAAGCCTCTTAGGGGGATGATGCTGCACATCGACGGCTCACATCACCAGTGGTTCGGCGACGATCGGTGGCACGACCTGATCGTGATCCTGGACGATGCGACATCGGAGATCTATTACGCTCAGCTGGTCCAAGCCGAGTCGACCGCGACGGTGATGGCGGCACTACGGCAAGTTATTGAGACCGAAGGTGTGTTCTGCAGCATCTATTCGGACCGTGCAGCACACTTCTTTCGCACGTCGACGGCTGGGGACCTGGTCGACAAGCAGTCGCTGTCGCAGGTCGGACGAGCATTGCGTGAGCTGTCCATCCGTCTCATTCCGTCGTACTCGCCGCAAGCGAGAGGTCGCAGTGAGAGAAGCTTTCGCACCTGGCAGGGGCGGCTTCCGCAGGAGTTGAGAATAAGAGGGATCAGCAGTCCGGAAGACGCAAATCGATTCCTGAAGAGAAGCTATATACGCGAGTTCAACCGGAAGTTCACCGCCCAGGCGGCCGAACCCGACGCATCTGCTTTTGTCCCGTGCACTCGCACCGATCTCGACCGTATTTTCTCGATCCAGACCGAGCGCGTGGTGAACCGGGACAACACAGTGAAGTACAGGAACCTCACGCTGCAGATCGACCGACAGGGCTGGAGAGGCTCGATGAGCGGGTGCCGGGTGATCGTCTATCAACATCTAGATGGAACGATAACATTAGGATTCGGAGCTCAGCAGGTCGGCAGATTTACTACCGACGGCCGATCACTCCAGAGTCAAGTCAGCAAACGAAGCGATTTGAAATCGAAGCGGCTCGCCGCTCCGTTTCCAAATCGCAAAACCGGACATTTGATGTGCTAGCAAAACCGGACATTTGAATTTGCTAATAACAGCTCGAAGATGCCCGGGCCTGCACGAAACATTGCTCGCGTTACTCACTGATCATCCAGACCAGAGACGCTCGCGACCCGGAAACTGAGATCAAACCGTAACCGATATGACTACGGGATTAAGATAATTTTTTAGTTTATTCCGATCGCCCGTCTTTAACGCTGAAGTATCTTCGATGATCTGCCGTCGCTCGGCCATGGAACCTGAAGGAGATCTCGTCGCGGGATCGTTCGATATGACAAATGTTCCGGACTTTTCCCCTGGCCGGGGTGTTGGTTTGGGACGGCGGCCGGAAGTCGTAGGTAATTAAGTGTGAGGATACGGAACGAAACAATTAACGTGAGGGCTGCAATGCCGATAGTCAATACGACAAGAAACATAAAAATGCCCCACTGTGTCATGTCGTCGCCCGTTTCTAATTCATTATTTTTTAACTAAAACTCACTTCAGAGTTTTGCCAGATCTTTTGGTCGAGGGGGCCCGTCGTTTTCGGCTTAAAACTTTTCAGGGCGTCGGCTTCGTTCTCGTATGTTTCGAACACGGTCAGCAGCTTTGTCATCAGCATCAGTTCTTCGACGCTCTGTGTTAGATTCAGAAGCCTTACCTCGCCGCCGTTCTTCTGAAGCGTCGTCCAGGCCGCGATGAGTTCTCCCATGCCGCTCGAATCTATCTTCGAAACCTGACCGAGATTCAAGAGAATTTTTTTCTCTCCGGCGGTAACCAAGGTGCGAATTGTATTATGAAGGTACGAATTTTCTTCGCCCAGTCGGATGCCGCCTTCCAGATCCAGAATCATTACGCCGTCAATAAGCCGCTTACTGATGACCAGTTTGCTCATCTTGATAATCCCCCGAATTAAGCTATTGGACTTCAGAAAAAGGCGGGCGGATTCCCGTGGAAATCTGAGAAGAGCGAGCTTTGGACCCTATGGGGCAAGCATATTCCCTGATTGACTATATGTCAAACATGAAATATATTGCGTATGTACAATATAGTATCCAGTCTTCAGGGTCGTACGAGCAAGGGTCTAAAAATACTATCCCGTAATAAAGCATATGGATAATCGGATCAGGATCTCTCTCGAGGGGGTTCTGCGAGAACGCGGTCAGTCATTGTATTGGCTGGCACAAACCACAGGCATTAGTTACACGACTCTCTGGCGTCTGACCAAAGACCGGGCGCTCGGCATCAACTTCGCAACCTTGGAAAAACTCTGCGCTGCGCTCGAGTGTCTACCGGGCGAACTGCTGGAACTAGGCAACGAAGAAAGGAAAGAAAGGAAAAAGAGAAAACCATCTCCGCAGGTCGCCAGCCGGCGAACCTCGTCACATTAATATGAAAAAGCGGCAAGTAATAAAAGTAATAAAAGCTAACGACGTCGCCCCGGCAATTCCGCTGCCGGCAACCGGCGTTATAGAAAAGGAGCCGGAGAATCAACGCCAGCAAACGAATACTGTTCAGGACTGGATAACAGAGCGTAGGGAAACAAGCCTTACCGAAGAACGGTCATCATTTAAGCAGCTAAAGGCATGGAAACGTCCGACCCACAAACCCCGCAAGAATTCCAACAAATCATGAGACCCGCATCCGTAACCGTGTAGAGCCGCCGGGCCTCACAGCAAATCAAGACAATTCCGGTTCGCGCATTTGTTGACTTCAATTTCAACGGCTGCTTGATGCCCGCGTGTTTTCGTTTTGTTCGCGGGAAGATGGCCGGCGCGTGTCGGAACTTTTCCCGCGATCGTCCGTAAGGCAAGTTTGTCATACCTGGATCCGCCTTCAAGTAGCTACTCATGAAGACTGCAAAGAGCGTTGGCCGGCTTACCGGAGTGTTGTTGTTTGTCCAGCTAGTCGGACTCTCGCTTCCCTTTATATTGATGATGCCCGCGACGACTTCGGCCTTCCTTGAAAATGCCGCCGGCATTTCGTTCCAAATCACCCTCGCAGTAATGCTCTTGTTCGCCAACGGCGCGCTTACGATCGGTATCGCCGTCGGTGTCTTTCCTGTTTTTCGCGAGTACAGCGCCCGAATGGCTTTGTGCCTCGTGGCTTTCAGCGTCATCTGGTTTGTGATGCAGGCGGTCGACAATGCCCACATCTTGTCGATGTTGTCCTTGAGCCAACAGTACGTCGATGCCGGCGGTGCGAATCCCGAGCTTTTCAATGCGCTCGGATCGACGCTGAGATCGACAAGGCGATGGGTGCACTATTCGGAGCTGCTTGTCATCGACATATGGTTCTTTGTCTTCTACAGCATCCTTTTCCGCTTCGCGATGGTCCCACGCGCGCTCGCCGGATTTGGATTTATCGCGGTGATCCTGCACACCGCGGGGATAACGCTGCCCATGTTTCTGGGTTACCCGAGCGTGATGGCACTGGGATTCTCGCTGGCGATCAGTCACCTGGCCATCGGCGCGTGGCTGGTGGTGAAGGGTTTTCCAGAACGACATCGAGACGATCAGCTCGGTGAAGCTTCAATTACATACTGACAAAATTCGCTCGTTCGGTTAGCGGAGCTTTTGGCGACCCTCCCGGCAGGCGCGGTGTCTTTGAATCCCCATTGCTTTCCGATAGAATGGCAACAAATTTCGCGAGCATTTCGTAACTCGTTCTTGCATGCCGGATAACCCGCAACCCCAAAAGAAAAGCATTACGCCGGACTGGCTGGTGCAAGGCGCTCTGACCAGGATCGGCGACACGCTTGACCGCCTGACAGGGCGCCGCTGGAAACCGTCGAGCAGTCTTGCGACAAGCGGGTTGATCGAGCGCTTGAAGATGCTGCTCGACGCGGAAATAAAAGACGAGGGCGATGGGCGCAGCTTCGTGCCGCACAACATCACCCTGAAGATGCAATGGGACAAGTTCTCGACCGATTCGGAAGAGAGCTTGAAGAAGCTGGAGCACGAACTGCTGACCGCCGCGGTCGATCATATCAGCGACAACCGCTACTACACTTACGCTCCAATCAAGCTTGAAGTTAAACCCGATTACTTTACGTCGGGCGTCAAGTTGTTTGTGAGCTTTGATAAATTCGACGAGGACCGCGGCGAACGCGAGTTGAACGTGACGATTCCGGCCGCGCAGATCGGCCATCTGATTCCGACAAACGTAGATTTGTCGACCAGCCCGTCGGGCTTAACGGCCTCCACCCCACTTAATCAAGGAGGGGATCTGGTGGTTCAATTCGAATTAAACGGATCGTCCGCAGAAAAACATTTCGATGTTGAGCAAGGCAAACGTCTTAGCATAGGCCGCACAAGAGGAAACGATCTCGCCATCGATCACACAAGCATTTCCAAAATGCACGCTTCCCTTTTGCTCAACAGCGAGGGGAAACTGGTCATCGCCGACACCGGCTCGACCAACGGAACTTATCTAAATGGCGAGCGTATCGCCTATGGAAAGGCGATCGAGATCTTTGCGGACGATAAAGTGAAGTTTGGTGCGATCGACGTCCAGTTGGAATTCACACTGGCGCCACGGGTCGAGGAAGTATCGGCTGACGCGCCGACCGAAGCTTTCACCGTTGGCGAATTTGAATTTGCAAGGAAGACCGAGGTGATCCAACCGGCTGTGAAAACGGAAACGCCGCGAGCAGAAAGCGAAACGAAAGTTGAGAAGTCGGAAGCTCCCGTGTCAGCGGGTGGTACGGCGGCGACACCAGGATCTGATGATTAATATTGGCACTTCGATGACGGCGCTCGGCCACACGCTTACGCAGGTGGTTCTGACCGCGCTCGATTGGAACAAGCTGCGGCCGGAGGCGATCTTCGGCGGTCAGATTCTGGAGCGTACGCCTGCGGGCCTGAGCATTGTTTATATCATCGGCGTCGGCGTACTGCTCGGCTTTCTCGTTCTTACTTTCTACGACAATTTCAACCGGCCGAAATTTCTTTACGAGCGAGACCTGCCGCGTGAGGTTAAAAGGCGCCTGACGCAGACTATCGCGAACCGGAGCATTCGCGTGTGGCAGTGCGTATTTGTCGTGCTCGCGTTTTCCGTATTCGGATTTCAAGTTTACTGGACCTATTTCGCCGACGAATCAAACGAACAATTTCAGGCGCTCGCGTACAAGGACATGCGTACCCGTCGGACCACTGCCGCGAACCTCCGCGGCTGGATGCTCGATAGAAACGGTTCGCTCGGAGCCGCCCTGGCTTACTACAAGGTGAACGCCGATGGCGATATTGTTCGCGGCTTCGCGCTCGAACGCGAAATGGCTCACTTGCTCGGGACCGAACGCGGGACCCCGGGACTCGAACGCACGCTCTATAAAAAAGTCACTGACCCGGCTCCCGAGGCATGGGAAGTTCTGACCCGCATCAAACGTCCCGAAGATGAACAGAAGGATGTAAAGGTCACGATAGACCGCGACCTCCAGGCGTATATTGCAACGCAGCTTGAAGGCAAAAAAGGCGCGATCGTCGTACTGAACCCGCAGACCGGCGATATTCTCGCCGTGTTCTCAAACCCGTCATTTAGCCTCGGCGAGGCTCAGGACCTCGAGGATTACCTGAAGCTAGAGGGGAATAAGCGTGATAAACCCTTACTGAATCGCGCGACGCGCGAGTTTTACGTTCCGGGTTCGACGTTCAAGACATTCACGATGATCTCGGCATTCCGGGCCGGCAAACAGAATGTGATGTTTCCGAGTTATTCGGGCGGCTTCAAGCCCACGCCGAATTCCCGGCCAATCGTTGACTCGACGCAGAAACTCGGGCCGGACGGTTCGGTCGGTGGAGTTTGCGACGGCGGTTGTCAGGAAAAAAATATTCAGTTCGCGTTCCAGGTTTCGAGCAACCAATATTTTTCTCAGCTCGCGATCGCGCTCGGACGTGAACGGCTGCGCGAAACGGCGCTCCTTGTCGGCATCAATCCGGTCGAGACGCCGGAAGAAGCCCTACTGCAGAAATTTTTCCCGAATGTTTTGAATACAAGTAATCCGGCAATTGCCGGAGCTATTGCGCCGCAACAGGCGACGATGGTGACGGGCAAAGATATTTCCCTTTACGATCTCGGAATTCAGGGAATGGGTCAAGGATACGCCGGCCAGATGACGCCGTTCCAAATGGCACTGATCGCTGCGATACCCGCGAACATGGAAGGAAAGTTGATGAAGCCGCGCATCGAGCTTGATCAGCCGCCCCAGGCTTTCTCGCAAGTTCTGTCACCGCAGCAAGCGGCGCAGATCAGAATGATAATGTCGACTGTCACCGAAGAGCCGGGCGGAACCGGAGTCGTGATCTCGGCAAAGCTCGCCGGTACCGGGATCCGTACTGGAGGCAAGACGGGAACTGCCGAGAAACAAGCGCCGCTCTACGACGAGAAAACCGGAAAACTGAAAACGGAAAAACGCCGTCGGAGAAACGCCGAAGGTAAATGGGAAGACTACCAGGTGCCGGTGATGTACGAACGAACGGACAGTTGGTTCATAACGATCGCACCGCTCGAGCGTCCGACGCTCGCGATCGCAGTCGTCGTCGAGGGCGGTGGCTATGGCTCGCGAACCGCCGCGCCGATCGCGGCGAATGTAATTTTGAAAGCACGCGAATTAGGATTGCTCGGCGAACAGTACAAGCCGAAGAAACAGCCGATCAAACCTACGGCGAAGAAACCCGTAAGACGTCGAGGGTAGCGCATTTGAGTAGTTGTTCGTGTGTTTCGTGTGTCTCGTGGTTTCCGACTTTGGTGAGAAGAAACCACCACAAGCACTAAGTACACGAAACAAGAAGGAAGAATTTGAAGAACAGAACGTCATCACATTTCTTCATTCTCGTACTGATCGTCATCCTGACGGCGATCTCGCATTACTCCATTTATTACGGCGGACTGATCCGCGGTTACGAGACCTCGGGGATAACCGCGGTCAGAAATGTCGGGCTGTTGGTCGTGCTAGCTCTGCTGCCCGTATTCCTCAAGAAGTTCGCGAAGTACCAGGGAAACTGGACGCTTTATACCGCCGCGATCCTGCTCTTCTCGATCGGGCTGACGGTGCAGTATCGTCTCTTCAGCGATCCCGAATATATCTCGCGAAGAGACAAGGCCGAGGCCCGTCAGCAGAAAATAAGATCGCTGCAGCTGCACTACATCCAGGAGAATTATACAGCCGAGAAAAAGCAGATCATGGGTCTGCCGCCGACGCCGCCTTCGCCCGTCGATCTTTCGACTGAAACTCCGCGGCCGTCGGAAGAAACATTGTCGGGCGTCTTGCTCTCGGGTAAGACGATCAATCCCCTGCTCGGAATTCTTGGTCTGATCGGCGCTCTCTTTCTGATCCGTCGCGAAAAAGTTTTGGAGATCTTGCAGAAGAATGGATTTCTAATAGTCCTGCTGACACTCGGTCCGCTGATCCTGGCCGCGATCACATCGCGAGCAGGAAAGTTCAGCGGCAATCTCACGCCGTGGGAGCTTGCGAAGATCCCGTTCCTTGTCGGCTTCGCGGCGATCCTCGCGGTTCTTTACAAAAATCTCGCTCGGACTTATTGGGGACTTCCGCGGGCAAAGGACGTCGTCCCGTTGGTCTTCATGGCGATACTTCCCTTCGTCCCGTTTTTTGTGCTGAAAGATTTCGGACAGATGATGGTTTTCAGCGGCGTGTATGCGACGCTTTACCTGATCGCCATACGTCGTTTCTCCCAGCGGTTTGTCCTTGTCGGAAGCGTGCTGCTGCTGGTCGGAATTTTGGTGGTCGGTGCTTTGCCCGAAAAAACTCAGAACAGTATTCCGCTCCTGCCGACGCTCGCGCGACCGGTAAAGCAAATTCTGCCAGATCGTATTCAACAGCGGTTTCATTTGTGGCTTGACGGATTTAATCCGCCGGCACCCGAAACCTCGTGGTGGAAAGAAGATTACGACGACTATTATAAACGTCTCGTCGAGAAAGATCCGTCGCTTCCGCAGATGCTGGCTGAAGATCCCGATCTGCAGAAAACGATCAACATCGATGCGTGGTTCGATATACTTGCTTTTCAACCCGCGCAAGCCACGTTCGGAGTGGCTTCGGGCGGCACAACCGGCCGCGGATTAGGTCTCGGCTATCCGGAGTTGATACCCGTTGCGGACTCCGATTACATCTTCGCCGCGCTCGCCGAAGAACTTGGACTTTTCGGAGGTTTGTTGATAACCTTTGCCCTAATTGTACTTGTCAGCGCGGGCGTCAGAACGGCTTTGGATTCGCGGGATATGTTTAGCAAGCTTTGCGCGATCGGACTTGCCGCTTTTATTGGTTTTCAGGCGCTGGTCAACGTCGGCGGAATCACACGGGCTTTGCCGATGACCGGGATAACGCTTCCGTTCGTCAGTCATGGCGGATTTTCCTTGATAACAAGTTTCGTGATGCTCGGAATGCTGATGGCTTTCTCGCATCGCAACGCGCTCGACCGGCGGCAGGCAGAAGTTGATGCTTTGCCTTAACAAATATTTTTTCCGCCCCTTTACTTTAGATCCCCCGGAGACTCTTTGATGGACAATAACTTTAACATTACGTCGGCCTCTGTTTCGGACCGGGGCTTAAGCGAAAAGCGTCCGGAGAACGAGGACTCGTTTCTGGTTCTCGAAGAGCGCGGTGTTTACGCGGTGGCTGACGGAGTCGGAGGTGCGCAGGCGGGCGATGTGGCCTCGCAAATGGCGGTCGAGATTCTCGGCGAAGCATTTCTCAATCAATCCATCGATCTGGATGCCGAAGATCTAATGCGAGCGGCTATTGAGCGCGCCAATTCCGCGATCTACCAGATGGCCACCGACCTGCCCCAGCTTTCCTCGATGGCGACCACGGTCGTCGCCCTACATGTTCGGGGCAACATCGCCACGATCGGCCATGTCGGCGACTCGCGTGTGTACCGCCTGGATCACGTCGGAAATTTGCGCCGCGAGACGGACGATCATTCGGTGGTTGAAGAAGAGGTCCGAGCGGGGCGTATGACGCCCGAGCAGGCCGCTCATCATCCGAGCAAGAATGTGATCAGCCGAGCTCTCGGTGCGGAACCCGACGTTGAGATCGATCTAAAAACCATCATGGTCGAGCCGGGGACAACCTTCCTGCTTTGTTCGGATGGGATCACTCGTCATATCGACGACAGCGAGATCGCCGGAGTTTTGGCCATCGACGCCGATCCTGCCGAGATCTGCGCGCGATTAAAAGAAATTTGCTACGACCGTGGCGCTGAGGACAACCTCACAGCCGTCGTCGTGCGTGTCGCGGGCGAGACCGCGAAAGAATTTTCCGCTGCGGCCGGTGCGGGCGATGTTGAGGAAGCTACAGTCGCTTCGGCCCGTTCGCCGTTCGACACGACTGCCGATACCGGGGATGAGACGGTTGACGGTGGCGAAGAATTTTCCACCAGCAAGGCGAGTGCGATCGATGATGAGTTGAATGACGATCAAGCGTACTTGATGGAGGAAACCACCGAACTTCTCGAAACGGACAGCAAGGCCGATCTGCACGACTACTCTTCATCCAGCGTCGTTGTTCCCGCCGAGCGTGAGCAACCTGCACGTGCACACACATCGACGCAAATCTATCCTGCGCCTGATCTCGAAGAAACGTCTTCGGGTGCAGCATCAAAGCTTCTCTCCGCACTTCTGTTCCTTATGCTCGGTGGCGTGCTCGGTGCTGCGGGCTACTATTTCTGGCTGGGGTCGCAACCCGAACCAGTCGTCGAGACGCCGGTTATTACCGAGATGAAAAGTAACAACGTTCCGCTTAATGCATTTGAAGAGGGGCGTCGTCTGGTCGACAAGGATCCTGCGGCTTACATCAACGCGAATGCCGCGAGCGCCCGCGAGGTCGACGATTATTTCTTGCTTGGACGCGCGTTCATGCTGACGGGCAAGTACTGGGAAGCGAAGCGTGCGTTTACCGAAGCTCGCGATCGGCTGGCGACTGCCGATGCAAACAACGCGAAGACGCTGGCGACCGAAATTTCAATGGCGCTGGCGATCATCGAAAGTCCGCAAGCCACGGAATCTTTTACGCGGGACGTGACCACCGCGAATGCAACCGGCTCAAACACAAACACAAATACAAATACAAATACAAATACAAATACGGCAACTCCGGTCCAGCCGCAGCGCTAGGACGCGGTTTGCCGTCTGGCCTCGAACAGGATCACACCACAGGCGACTGCCAGATTAAGACTCTCGACATCCTTTTCGAACGGAATAACAATCAAGCCATCGACGCGCACGAGCTCGCTTTCCGAAAGCCCATGTGCCTCAGATCCGAGAACGAGCATTCGCGGAACGGTCCAGTCGACGTCCGTGTAAGGGGCACTGGCATGAACGTCGGCTGCGACGGTTTGAAGATCATTTTTCTTTGCCCATGTCAGAGCTTCGTCAATCCTTACATTGGTACATATCGGAAGTCGCAGGCTCGAGCCCATCGCCGCTCTTAACGCCTTCGGCGAAAAAGGATCGGCCGAACCGGTCGAGACAAACACACCCGCGGCTCCGGCCGCTTCGGTTGTTCGGATGACGGCGCCGAGATTGGAGGGATTATTGACCTCGTGGAGAAAAACGACGAGCGGAAGGGGCGACGTGGCCAGGCGGTGTTCGACTCGATCGTGCGTCGTTTCGGGACGACTGGCGATCGCGATTATTCCCTGCGCATTATTTGTATCGGCAAGCGACTGGAAAATTGAGTTGGAGAGTTCGAAAACGTCTCCGGGTTGGAAACGCTCGGAGAGACCATCGGTCTCAAACCGCTCCCGCACTTTTCCGGAGACGAATATGCTCTCGATACTCGTTCCTGACCGGACCGCTTCTTCAACCAGCCGAGATCCTTCCAGAAAGATCTTTCCATCCTCACGCCCGTCGCGGACGCGGCGTGCGTATTTCAGACGCTCGTTGTCACGGCCGGTGATTTTCCTGATCTCGAACATTCGAGCATAGTTTTACCACTCGCAATTCGTAAACGCGAACAGCGCCGGCCGTTGCATGCGGCGGAATATAGGCTAAAATGACGTAACATCTCAGATCTTCTCACAGGCAACGCGAAAATTATGAAACCCGAAACTCGTGCAATGAGCAAACTCGAACTTCTTCAGGAGAGATCGCGCCAGGCCGAGCAGGGCGGCGGAAAAGAGCGGATCGAGAAGCAGAAGGCCGGCGGAAAGCTAACCGCACGGGAACGAATTGAGTTTTTCCTGGATGATGGCAGCTTTGAGGAGTTCGACAAGTTTGTCGTCCATCGCTCGACGGATTTCGGATTAGAGAATCAAAAGTTTCCCGGTGACGGTGTCATAACCGGCCACGGGCTGGTCGACGGCCGCGAGGTATTTATATTCGCACAGGACTTCACCGTTTTTGGCGGCTCGCTCTCGGAAACACATGCTCAAAAGATCTGCAAGATAATGGACCTTGCGATGAAAACCGGAGCTCCGGTCATCGGCCTCAACGATTCAGGCGGCGCACGCATTCAGGAAGGCGTAGTCAGCCTCGGGGGGTATGCCGACATTTTTCTTCGCAATACTCTTGCAAGCGGCGTCATACCGCAGATCAGCTGCATTCTCGGGCCGTGTGCCGGCGGCGCTGTTTATTCCCCGGCGATCACGGATTTCAACGTGATGGTCAAGAACACGTCGTACATGTTCATCACCGGTCCCGACGTCATACGGACCGTGACCCACGAAGAAGTAACGAAAGATGAGCTTGGCGGAGCGATGACGCATAATGCGAAGTCCGGTGTCGCACATTTTGCTGCTGACTCCGACGAGCAGGCATTGCGTATTACGCGCGAGCTGCTGTCGTTCATTCCGTCGAACAACCTGGATGACCCGCCATTCGTGCCGACGAGCGATCCGTCCGATCGTGCGGATCCCCTGCTCAATTCCGTGGTTCCCGAGTCGTCGAATCAACCGTACGACATTCGCGACGTGATCAAACCCGTCGTTGACGACGGGTACTTTTTCGAGGTGCAGGAGCACTACGCTCCGAATATTGTCATCGGGTTTGCGCGGCTCGGTGGTTCGTCCGTCGGCATCGTCGCGAACCAGCCGGCTTTTCTGGCCGGCGTGCTGGATATCGACGCATCCGTCAAAGCAGCGCGATTTGTCCGCTTTTGCGACTGCTTCAATATTCCGCTGATAACGTTCGAGGATGTTCCGGGTTTCTTGCCCGGTGTGAATCAAGAACACCTCGGGATTATTCGACATGGTGCCAAACTTCTCTACGCTTACGCTGAGGCTACGGTGCCGAAGATAACCGTCATTACGAGAAAAGCGTACGGCGGCGCGTACTGCGTGATGGCGTCGAAGCATATTCGGACCGATATAAACTTTGCTTACCCGACCGCTGAGATCGCCGTTATGGGAGCGGAGGGCGCCGTCGGAATTCTGTACCGCAAGGAGTTGGCGGACACCACGAATCCGGAAGAAGATCGGCAGCGGATAGTCGACGAATTCAACGACAAGTTCGCGAATCCGTACATTGCTGCCGAACGCGGCTTTATAGATGAGGTCATCGAGCCCGCACAGACGCGGCCAAAGCTGATAAGGGCATTATCATTGCTGCGAAACAAGCGTGATACTAATCC